>CAYSMT010000632.1:0-2037 GCA_964432135.1 uncultured Acidobacteriota bacterium | reverse complement strand
TCGAGCGAGCACCTGCGGGCGCTTCGTTGTCCCCTCGGGCGGAATACGCACGGGAAGGGGAGCCATCGAGGCTACGGTCAGAGCGAGAAATAAGCTCGCCGCGACAAGGCCCAGCACGCTCGCGAGGAGCAAGCGTTGGGGCCAGAAGCGGGGCGAGGGGAACTCTGTTGATGGTCTGGACAGCTTCGATCCTTTGGCGTTTGATCTGCAGGTGGACTCCTTCGAGCCGTTGGCGGACCCGTTCATGATGTCATTATATTCTTCGTATATCGCACTTGCTTCACGCCTCATGTGATGGCCAACCATGTCCTGCCTGTGACGGTGTGCGCAGATCACTCCGTCACGAGGAGGGTGTGGGCTTTGCCGCTGCCGAAGACATCGGCCGCGTACATCTGCTCCGCGTGGCTGGGCAGCATGGTGAAGCGGCCGGTTGCGATCGCTTGGGCGACGTAGGAAAGCAAGTAATGGCCTGCCGGAAGGTACTCCGCGTAATAGCGCACGCTGTCGTGACGCAGCTCGCGGTGGTAGAACGACCAGCGGGATTCGCGGAAGGGAGTCCACTCCGCGCGCCCAAAATAAAGCGCGCCTTCAGGGAAAGGTGCCTCTTCCTTCGCGGCATCGCTCGAGGAGGTCGTTGCAAGCTCACGGTTGACCGCTTCCAGCCCACCGGGCACCGGGTCGTCGACGACGACGAAGCTCCTGGACACGGGAAGCGAGACGTAGAGGTCGACCTTTACGAGCTCGCCACGTCGGATCGTGACCGGGTCCTTTTGCAGGATCCACTGACCATTTCGCTCCACGCTGATCTGCTTGTGGAGGTCAATGCCGGCGTTGATCGCCTCTTTTCCCGGCTCTTTCTGAGCGGTGCGCACCCGCGCGGTGTAGTACAGCCTTCCCACGCCTTTGCGGGTCAGCAGCAGCTTGGCTTTGCGTCCGGCGTCTCCGGGCTGGAGGGGGCGACTCATCGTCGTCGTATGGGCTTGGAGACCCTTGAGATGCGCCCGGCCGAAGGTCTTTCCGTCGAGTCGGACGCGTACACGCAGGTCGGGAGGTTGCGCTTCGAAGCGGCGCGCGTAGGTGGCCAGCGCGGCGCTACAGAAGGTGTTTTCCTGAGTGTTGCCCCAGTGGCCTGAAGGAGCGCGAAGGCCGCTTATCGTGCGGGCCAGCTTGGCGGGAATCTTCTCCAGCCCTTTCTCGAGAAGGGTGGAGGGATCGACCTGGACGAGGGCGCCCAACGCGGCGCACTGAGTGCGCAGGTTGGAGGAAAGCATGCGGTAGTAGGGGCCATCGGTCTCGTCGGCAAGGATGATCTTCCCGGCGCGCTCGTCGGCGCTGGCGAGCAGTGCGTCGAGAACTTCGCGGCGGACCCCCTCTGCGCCGTCGACCTGCAACGCGGCGTCGAGAAGGTGGGCTTTGCCGAACAGACTCATGCGCGGGATCTGCGGCAGGTAGCGCCGGAGATCGGCCAGCTCGAGCTTGCCCGCGCGGGCCAGCGCTGCCAGGGCTACGGCTCGGGTTGTCGACGTCATGCCGCGGGAGTAGAAGTCCGGAAAGACCTGCTCTCGCAACATGCGTGCGAGGTAATCTTGCAACGCCGTCTCGACCCCCGGAGGTGGCTCGTGCGTGCCTTCGGCGAGCCAGCGAAACGCCAGCGCCGTGTAGGCACTCAGGTAGGGGCTCGCGAAGCTGTCGCTCGGTTGAAAGTAGGTCATGCCGCCCGAAGGGGATTGAAAGCTCGCCGCTTCTTCGAGAGTCGCGGCGATGAACTCTTTGGCGCCGGGCCACGCGAACTCCGACGGGAGGTGCTCGCCCAGCTCTTCATAAAGCGCGGCCATGACGGCACGCGAGATCTTTTGCTCCCAGCAGGTGTAGGGGTAGTCTCGCAGGTATGCAAAAGCCCCCTCGAGCTCGCCGAGGATCGTGGGGCTCACACTTACGCTCAGCTCACCGAGGTCGCTTCGGATGCCTGGAGGGAAAGCGATGGGCTGCTCGATGTGCTGTGCGAAGGAAGAGCCGGAGATCGCGGCGGTATCGAAA
>CAYSMT010000631.1:0-2041 GCA_964432135.1 uncultured Acidobacteriota bacterium | reverse complement strand
CCTCGCTTCCTTGCATCGAAGACCGAAGGCGATCGAGGTGTACTGCGTCCCTTGATCGGAGTGGTGAATGACATCCTGAGGCCGGCGGCGGTAGAGCGCCATATCCAGTGCATCGAGGACCAGCGAGGTCCTCAGGTGATTGGCCATCGACCAGCCCACAACTCGTCGGCTGCGGGCATCGACGACCACGGCCAGGTAAAGAAATCCCGCCCAAGTTGGAATGTAGGTGATGTCGGCCACCCAGAGGCGATTGGGACCCGGTACGTTGAAGTCGCGCTGAACCAGGTCGTCTGCGGAAGACCGAGATCTCTCACGAATCGTCGTCCGCGTGCTCTTGCGCCTGCTGACGCCCTGCAGGGCATCCTGGCGCATCAGACGGGCAACCCGCTTCCTGCCGATGGAGATGCCGTCAGCACGCAGCTCAGCGTGGACTCGCGGCACCCCGTAAGTCCCTCGGGACCGCTTGTGGATTTCTCGAATGCGCTCCAACAGAGCTTCATCTCTGATGGCACGATCACTCGGCTCTCTGACAAGCCAGGCGTAGTAGCCGCTGGTGGAGACTCCCAGCACGCGGCACATCGTCACAATCCGGAATTGGGCCTGATGCGATCTCACGAATCGGAACGCCTCTTGGGGATCGAATCGGTCTCCCGAGCGAACCAGGCCGCGGCTTTTTTTAAGATCTCTTTCTCTTCCCGGAGGACGCGCACCTCGCGGCGCAGACGACGAATCTCCTTCCGCTCTTCGCTGGTCAGCACCTCTTCTCGAAGCCCCTCGTCAGCATCGGCCCGCTTGCACCAGTTGCGAATCGTCTGGGCGGACGGCTCGAACTCCTCGGCGAGAGACTCCGGGCTGCGCCCCGTACGGACGATCTCGACGATTCGTCGACGAAACTCGGCAGGGCATGGCGAGTGTGATCGTGGCATCGTGAACTCCTTGGACCCAAATGGTCAGGTATCCACAAAAACGGGTCAACTCCAAATCGCGAAATCTGGTGATGTACTGGATCGCTGATGTTGGTAAGATCTGCTCTGCAAGCTCTTGGTTTTGAGGCAGGTTTGAGTTTTTGGACACTACGGGAGAGCACGTTGAAAAGCCGTCAGCGGTCAATGCGGGCGACATGTTCTCGCCCGATGGGATGCCCCGCCGCCGGCTGCGTCCACGTGACGGGATCGCCGGAAAGATCGGGCGGGAGAGGTTTTCGTGATCAGGTGCCTGGCACGCCACTCCGCCGTAACTCGCGGCATCAGATTTGGAGTTCGGCGAGAACCCGACCAGGAGGGCGGCACAGATCGGTTCGGAAACAGAGATTCTCGGTTCTTCTGCACACTGCTTGAGTCGCGGCTCTTGTGATTCCATTCGTGGAGTCCTGCAGCTCTCGCCAGAGCAGGGCGGATGCACACGTCGCCTCGACCTTCTTCGACAAGCTCGCAATTCGGAGGTGTTCGGACAATGACATAAATCCGCTGGAGAGTTCTCCTAGCACGGGAAGGAGTATCCTGTATCAGGAAAACCGATAACTCAAGGCCGGTTGACTGCGATTGGAGGAAGGGAGTCGGGATGGTATCTCCAGCTACCAAGGGCTTACGGCGGAATGGCGTGCCAGGCACCCTATCACGCGGGGCGCGGCTCTCCCCTTTGGAAGAGTCGATGGCAGCGAGCCGGTGTCGACTGCTATAGCCGGCCAGCGGCACAAGGACAATCTGTCATGGGAACCACGGATTTTGCATGACGAGGAACTTAACCATTCGCGCGGGAATGTAAAATCTTGGGTCGCTAATGCTGGTAAGATCTGTACTACAGACTTCTGGTTTCAATGCGGGTTCGAATTCTCGGATACTACGGGGGCGAGTCATGCTGAGAGCTCAGAATGGAAGAATTATTGTCGTCTTGATCTTGGCTGTGGGGACCGTATTTGGGCCGAGCATCACTGAAGGTGTTTGCGACAGCGACGACGGAACGATCCCGAGCGTGTTGCGGCAGTGGGACGGTCTGAAACATCACGGCGAGTGGTTGGGGTTCCATGTTGATGACTATGCAG
>CAYSMT010000630.1:0-2042 GCA_964432135.1 uncultured Acidobacteriota bacterium | reverse complement strand
AGGAGAGTTGTCAGCTCACCGGGGGGCGGCGCGAACACCACAGCGAATGCGCGCAAGGCGATCACCCCCGCTGGACCCAGGAGCGCCAAGGCCAGCAAGGCCTCTGCAAGCCCTGCAGGTAGCCGATCCTCCGGCGCGCGACGAGCCAGGAGAGCCCCACCCGCAACACCCACCAACCACAGGGCGAGGCCGGCGCCGACAGCGCGCTCATCCCCGGCGACCAAAGCGACGAGCTCGCGCAGGAACCAGGTCTGGGCTGAGACGGCGAGAAGACCGGCACCAACACACACAAGCGCGAAATGCTTGGCAGAGGAGGAGCCACCTTTGGCGCCGGAATCGCTCACGCGGGCACTATACCGCCCCGATGAAGCAAAGCCTGTCGAGCCGTGCGCAGACCGCCCGGCCGATGAGGATCGAACACGGGCGAAGGGCTTGACGAAGCTGGCCGAGGCATCCTGCCGGGACCTAAGTTCGTCTCGAGAGCCTCGCCCGGCGCATCTCTCGCCCGATCGAGGCCATATGCCGCTTTGAGGGAACCCGTCATGAGAGGATGGCCGGCACTGCTTCTGATCGTGTGGTCTATCGCCGCTAGGGAGGCGCGCGCCGATGAAGCGTCGCGTATCCCCTTTGGCATCATCATCGCCGAGCAGGCGCGCGCGTCGTTTACGATCCGCGGCGCTGGGGCCCGTGCCGCGGGAATGGGGGGAGCCTTCACAGCTGTCGCTGACGACGCAACAGCCGCCTCGTTCAATCCGGCGGGCCTCGCCCAGCTCCGAGTGCCGGAGTTTTCTTTCGTATGCTCTGGCGAAAGGATCAGCGACCACTACCGAAACTTCATCTCCTCCGGCGAGTCGCCGCCGCTCAGCCTGAGTGACTCGAGCAGTTCGTTCCGGCGAAATGGTTTTGGCTTTCTCTCCGCGACGCTGCCCTTCGAATTTGCCAACAAGCATTGGGCCGTCCAACTCTCGAGACAGCGTGTCGTGAACTTCGACTATGATGCCCTGACGAAGTTCTTCGGCGACACGCGGGACGATGGGATACGCTTCGTTTCCATTCAACAACAAAGCCTGCAAAACGGATCGATCGACATCATCTCTGCCTCGCTCGCCGTCGAGCTGACCGAGCGGATGCTCTTCGGCGTCACTTTCAACAAGTGGGCCGGAGATTGGACCTTCACGAGCCGCAACGCACGTGCTGCTATCAGCGATCCGAGCTCGGCAAGCTATTTCATCTACCGTCAGACGAGCCGGCTCAACGCAACCAACCTCGACCTTGGTTTGCTGCTGCGCTATCCCCGCTTCCGCATCGGCATTCGCTACCGAGACACCTTCACCGCGGACTACAACTTCGAGGGCACGACGGAGAGCAACTTGCCGCTATCGATCACGGGACTGCCGGCCTTCTCCTCGCGCTTGGGCTGGCCTCAGACGATCAACGTGGGGGTCACGGTCTCCTTTTCCGAACGCTGGATCACGGCACTCGACTGGGGTCGCACCGACTGGCGCGAGCTGCGCTTCGACTCGGGAGGGGGCGTCTTCGTCAGTTTTTTTGACCTACTCGAGCGAGATAGAACCCGCTCGGAGGTGAGTCAGGATTGGCGGATCGGAAGTGAGTTCCTGTTCTTCGCAGGCAAGACCGTCATCCCGCTGCGTATCGGTTTGTCTCGCGAGCCGCAACCCGCCCGTGACGTCGTGACAGGAGAGCGTATCGTACGTACCGGTATCTCTGCCGGCGTCGGTATCAAACGCGGCAGCTTTGCCGCAGATCTGACGCTGAGCCATCGCAACTCGTCAACCCATGTCAGTCGTTTCTTCATGCCGGCGAGCCTCGACAGCGACAACCTGGTCTTCAACTCCTTCGGCACCCTCGAGAAGAGCGAGACGACGCTGATCGCCTCGATCATCATGCAGATCCCTCCCGGAACGAAGCTCTCGAGAATCTTCCACGGGATCTTCGTCGGCCCGACCGCAAAGGATCGCTAGCGTGGTCATGCGCTGCGGCCGGCTTTTCTGCCTTGCGCTCGCCATCGCGGGTACGGGAGC
>CAYSMT010000629.1:0-2049 GCA_964432135.1 uncultured Acidobacteriota bacterium | reverse complement strand
AGATCGTGCCGGCGGGCGACGAGCGCGATCTCGCGCTCGAAGTCGGGTGCGATCAAGTCGGAAACGAGGAAGACGACAGCCGGTTTGCGCTGAACACGCAGCAGGTAGGAGAGCGCGCCACGAAGATCGGTCCCCTGGCGGCGGGCACGGGAGTTGAGGATTTCACGCACGACACGCAAGACGTGGGTGGTTCCGCTGCGCGGGGGCAGATACTGTTCGATGCCTTCGGAAAAGCGCAGCAGGCCGATCCGGTCCCGGTTGCGGATCGCTGCGAAGGCTAACAGTGCCGAGAGTTCGGCAATGATCTCCTGCTTGAGGCGCGGCCCGCTGCCAAAAGCCGTTGAGCC
Organism: uncultured Acidobacteriota bacterium; assembly: GCA_964432135.1. Taxonomy (GTDB): domain Bacteria; phylum Acidobacteriota; class Polarisedimenticolia; order J045; family J045; genus JANTFM01. Next base: position 1,702 of record CAYSMT010000629.1, on the reverse strand, counting down.
GGATACGTCGGCGAGCAACATGACCGTCAGCTCGCGTTCTTCGGTGAAGACTTTGACGAACAGGGCGCGGTCCGGCCTCGTGTTACGGGAGGTCACGTTCCAGTCGATGGTGCGCACGTCGTCGCCGGGCTGGTATTCGCGAACCTCCGCGAACTCCATGCCACGTCCGCGGAAGGTCGAGTGGTAGGACCCGGCGAGGGTCTCGGTGACGATCCGGCGCGTGCGGATCTCGATCCGGCGGACCCGCCGGATCAACTCCGCCTCGGCTACGATCGGGGCACTCACGGCACCTCGATGGCGTCGAAGACGCGGCGCACGAGCTCGTCTGCGGAGATCTCTTCGGCCTCGGCCTCGAAGCTGGGAATGATGCGGTGGCGTAGAACGTCGTAGCCGATGGCTTTGACATCTTCGGGGGTCACAAAGCCCCGGCCGCGCAGGAAGGCGTGGGCTCGAGCCGATTGAGCGAGCGAAAGCGAGGCACGGGGCGAGGCACCGACGTGGATCAGGTTCTCGGCATCGACGCCGTGGGCCTTCGGCTCACGGCTCGCGCGTACGAGATCGATGATGTAGTCCTCGACGCGCTCGTCGAGATAGATTCGGCCGACGATTTCGCGGATCTGCGCGACATCGTCCGGGTTGAGAACCTTGCGAGTTTCGGCGGGCGGGCTGGTGGCCATGCGCCGCACGATAAGTTTTTCCTCTTCGCGTTCGGGGTAGGTCACGAGGACCTTCATCAGGAAGCGATCGACCTGGGCTTCGGGCAGCGGATAGGTGCCTTCCTGCTCGAGAGGGTTCTGTGTCGCGAGTACGAGAAAAGGCGCGGGAAGGGGAAAGGTTTCGTCGCCGATAGTGACCTGCCGCTCCTGCATTGCCTCGAGCAGTGCCGACTGGACCTTCGCGGGCGCGCGATTGATCTCATCGGCGAGGATGACATTGGCGAAGATCGGGCCCTTGTGGGGCAGGAAGGTGCTGTCCCGCGGGTCATAGACCAGCGTTCCGATCAGGTCGGCGGGCAGAAGGTCGGGGGTAAACTGGATCCGGCGGAAGTGGGCATCGAAGCAGCCGGCGATCGTGCTTACGAGGAGGGTCTTGGCCAGCCCGGGCACGCCCTCGAGGAGCAGGTGGCCGTGGCAAAGCAGGCCGACGACGACCTTTTCCACGAGGTCACGTTGACCGACGATGACCGTGGCGACCTCCTCGATCAGCGCGTGGATCGGCGCTCGTGCCTGCTCGACCTCGTTCGTCAGCCTCTGGATTCGTTCATCCATAGTGCGCTCACCTCTTCGCTTGGAGCCGTGGATGCAGGGCGGCAGACATCGAGCGCAGGCCGACCCGGTACCACGGAAGATCGACGGCGAAGATTATGGAGCAGATGCCGAACCACTTCCATAAAACTTCGGCGGCTGCTCAAGGGTGAAAATCCGAGTTTCCTTCGCGATGGCCTCGCGAATGTAGGCGGGGCCTTGAAGCATCCCAGCCAGGGCGATCCCGTCGATCAAGCGCAGCCCGCCAGTCGTCTCGGCAGCGAGGCGCGCATCAACGCTCGTGGGGTCGGGTGTCAGATGGAGCTCGGCATCACCGCAAAGCAGAAAGCCCCACGGTGAGGCGTAGGTCGGTACATGACTGGCGTAGGAGTGGACCTTCGAGAAGACCGTCTTCAGCGTGCAAGCGAGGCGCGCGTGCAGCGCGATCTCGGCGGGAG
>CAYSMT010000628.1:0-2053 GCA_964432135.1 uncultured Acidobacteriota bacterium | reverse complement strand
GACATGATGCAGGACCTCAAGGTCGGGCACATCCTCGGCGGGACTCCGGCGAAGATGCAGATGGGCGAGCTGATCTCCGTCGTTGTCGTCTCCTTTATCCTCATCGCGCCCATCGGCGCGCTCCACGCCGCGAATATTCGGCAGGGCGGCATCGGGATCGGCGGAGAGGATCTCCCCGCGCCTCAGGCCGGATTGATGAAGATGCTCTCCGAGGGCATCGTGGGTGGAGACATGGCCTGGCCTCTGGTCATCGTCGGTGCCGTCTTCGCTCTGGGCATGATCCTGATCAAGGCGCCGAGCCCGATGCTGATTGCGGTCGGGATGTACCTGCCGTTGCAAAGCACCTTCGCGATCTGGGTGGGCGGGCTCATTCGTTGGGCAACGGATCGCCTGCTGGCCAAGCGCGGGGCGAGCGGGGAGCAGATCGAGAGCGCTGCGGGGCGAGGCGTGCTCGTCGCTTCCGGCTTTATCGCCGGAGAGGCACTGACCGACGTCGGTCTCGCCTTCTGGGTTCTGAGCAGCCAAGATGCCAAGGGAGCCCTGTGGAGCCCCTTCGCCGGCGGATCCCAGGCCATTCCGACGGTATTGATGGTGGGCGTATTCGTCCTGACTGCCGCCATGCTCATCCGGCCCTGTCTGAAGTACTTCGACAAGAGCCGAGCGCACTGAGTTGGGGATCATATCCAGGCGTCGCGCGCGGCGTCGTGGTGAGGCTGTCGAGGTCGACTGGGCCGCGTTGCGTCCGCGCAGGCTCAACGAGCACGAGCGGCGCGGCAGCTCAGAGGAGGGGCCATTGCTCTCGCTGATCGTGCCGCGCTTTCGCGGCCATCGGCTGCGTCGCCTCGCGCAGGCGCTGCGGATTCGCCCCTATCGCATTCATCTCGATGCCATGGGATCGGCGGCCTGGCTGCAATGTGATGGCGAACGGAGCGTCGGCGAGATTACTGCGCGCCTCGAGGAGCTCTTCTCAGGGCAGGAACAGCTTGACGATCGCCTGCGACTGTTTTTCGGCCAGCTGGCACGCGGGGGCTTCCTCGAGCTGCGCCGTGTTGTCGCCGGCGCCGTGCCAACGGCCGAGAAACGAGGGTAGGCGATGGACGGGGTGAAGAGCAGCTATTACTCGGTCGACGTCGAGGCCTCGGGGCCCGTCCCGGGTTTGTACAATCTGCTCAGCCTCGGAGCTGTCGTCGTCGCGCCGGACGCCCAGGGCGTGCTGGCGTTGGGCGAGAGCTTCTATGTTGAGCTGCGCCCCGTCTTCGCCGGTCACTTGGAGGCTGCCAACGCGATCCATGGGCTCGATCTCGGACGGTTGGCCGAAGAAGGGCTCGAGCCGCGAACGGCCATGCAGGAGCTGAGCGCCTTCGTGGAGCGCACCCGAAGGCCGGGTAGCGAAGCGGTGTTCGTCGGGCATGTCGCTGTCTTCGACTGGATGATGGTGGCCTGGTACTTCGCATGGTGCGGCCTCACGAACCCTTTCGGTTACAAAGGTATGGATACGAAATCTCTTGCTGTCGGTGCCCTCGGCATTCCGTGGGAGGAGACCTCCCGCTCAGGGCTCGAGCGGATGCTCGGCATCGAGCCCCAGGACGAAGCGACCCTCCATCGCGCCGACGCGGATGCCCTGGCTCAAGCTCGGCTGCTGATCGCCCTGTTGAACAAGGCCGGTGTTCGTTGAAGGCTCCTGGCTGGTGTCCTCAGCAGGTGGGCACGTCGCTTGCATGATCGTCTTCCCTGAGCGAGTGGTGGGTGCCGGTCGATTCATTCGGTTAACTCGCTGCTTCGCGAGGGCTTAGCGCGTCATGCGCCGGGGTTCTAAGGGGCTCTCGGCGGGGGTCTCTCGCGGGCCTTTCCGGGATTGTTCTCCGGGTGTTTCGCGCAGGTGGCTGGATGTGTTACTTCCGCGTGACACTCGCGGCACGGGAGTTCCGGCGATGACCCTGGCAGGCGGTGTGGTGGAGTCGAAAGCACAGGACGCGGCGACGCGAGGTTGGGTGCCTTCGGGAGAGCAAGAGGGGGGATCGCGCTTGGAGCTGTTGGCCGATGAGATCCTCGA
>CAYSMT010000627.1:0-2059 GCA_964432135.1 uncultured Acidobacteriota bacterium | reverse complement strand
AGGCTCAGGCCGAACTGTTCCAAGAAGAAGTGTCGTAGTATCTGTTCGGCTAAGCTGCCAGCTCAGCCCCGTTACCGGCCAAGAGCGGCGCTGGGCGCTCAGGCTCAGATCCACAACCTTCTAGAGGTCGGCGGCGATCACGACGGCTTGGTGGAGCGGGTAGGTCGGGCGAACTTGGCCAATGCAGCCGCGCAGGCGCCCCTCTCGGCGGATGGCGTCGGGTGTTGTGCGCTCGAGCGTGACGAAGACGGCTTGCTTGCAGTCGAGACGTCCCCGTGCGCGCGGCAAGGTGGCGAATGCGTCGTGGAGCGCAACAGAGCCTCGCAGCTCCGTCTCGAGGGCTGCGCGAGCCAACTTCACGAGGCGTGCGCCGAGCTTTTGAGGGAGGGGTGGGGCCTGCGGGCAGACCGGCGGCGGCGCAGGCGCTCCCATGGGTTCCGGCCCGGCTCGAGATGATCTGGCGCCGGCGGACCCCCCGCCTGCAGGCGACGGGAGTCGCTTCGCTGCCGACGCAGGAGGGCTCGAAAAGGCGAGCGCGTAGTAGCTCACGGAGTTCTCGCCGTCCACGCCCGGAAGATCGATCGATGTGTAACCCGCCAGGTGCGTCGCGACGGCGTGAGGTGCGATCAGCTCGAGCAGCTCGAGCAGTACTCCGAGCCCATGCCGTCCGCAGATCGTCGCTCGACTCTTGTCGAGGAAAGCCCGGAATCCGTCCGTATCTTTGGCGGTGAGGAGCGCGAGTGCCCGCTCATCGAGCGCACGGATCTTCTCTCGTGCCACGGCGGCCGTTGCCCCAAAGGGTGTGTAACCGTAGCGTGGCCCGTAGTGCGTGAAGTCGGATGAGAAGACGAAGAGCGTCTTGCCGTCGTCGAGCTTGGCGAGACGGGCCGCGAGGCGCTGCTGATCTATTGCCGTCGTTCGTCCAGCAAGGACTGGCAGGAGACAGAACGATCCGAGCGTTTCCTGGAGGAAAGGCAGCTCGACCTCGATGGCGTGCTCTTCGGCATGGACACCGGTCACGCTTCGGATACTCTGGCCGTTGCGCAGGTGGGCGAGGGCGGTACGGCATAGTGGCAGCTCGCCGAGCGGCGTGCGGTAGGCGTCGGCTGCGGGGAGCGAGAAGCCCGTGAAGCGTCCCCGATGGGAGGGACCGACGACGACGACGCGCGAGAACTCTCCCTCTTCGAGCTGTTGGAAGGCCGCCGCCGCCGCCGCGCCGGAGTAGCGCCAGCCTGCGTGGGGCACGACAAGGGCGCGCAGCCGACCGGGGGGGCGCGGCGCCGTCGTTGCCGCGCGCAACATGCGGTGCAGCTCATCGATTACGATGGTTTGTGTCGCGGGATACCAGCTTCCGGCGTGCGCGGCAGGTCTGACAATGTGCTGCGCTTCGTCCTGGGCGTTAGCGGCATGGCTGCCCATGAGCCCGGCGAGTAACGCGACGAGGGCGCGCAGCGCGCATCGTGGATGGGATGAGCGAGCCCAGGGCACGGGACGGCACGGCGCGCGAGACGACATGTGGGAGATTCTATCAGTTGCTTGGGTGGATTTGTGTTACGGGTGTGGGTCGATCAGTCCGCGAGGCCATGACGACGATGTGGGTGCTGGCGTCGTTTAAAGGACGCTGGTCGAAATCCCCGTAGAGCGCATCGAGCGCTAGCCCGGCCCGCTCGAGGTGAGTGACGAGCTGGTCGCAGAAGAGGTAGCGGTGGAGGATCCTGCCCGTGTGTAGTTCGGGTGGATGGGCCGAGGAGCAAAGGTAGTGATAACGCACGTCGATGAACTGTCGTTCAGGATGCCACACGGAGCTCTCGAAGACTTCGAAACGTCGCCCCTCGAACTCGACCGTTGCCAGGAAGTGCTCGTCCTCCTCCTCGATCTTCTGCGTTTCTGAGTCGGGCTGGAGATCTTCTCGGCGCACGGCGTAAACATCGAGGTAGAACTTCCCCCTGGGCGCGAGGGCACGACGTACTGAGCGGAAGCAGGTCAGGAGCTGGGCGTCGCTGAGCAAGCAGTACAGACCATTGTAGGGCAGGATCACGCGGTCGAAGAGGCCCTCGCC
>CAYSMT010000626.1:0-2061 GCA_964432135.1 uncultured Acidobacteriota bacterium | reverse complement strand
GGGGACTCGGTATGTCAAGCTGATGCTGGGATATCGTCTTCCATCCTGCGTTTCCTTCCTCTGTGGTAGTTCTCGTCGTACTGGATGTCTCGATCCCACATTGCCCATATGATCTTGACCCATCTGAGTGCGACGGCGCGGAGCGCTTCATGGTGGTCCTTTCCCTCGGTTCTCTTGCGTTCGTAGAAGGGCCTGGCCCAGCATCCCGAGACGCTGAAGGCAGTGGTGAATGCCAAATCGGAGAGCGCTTGGAGCACATGGCTGTCGCAGGCTTTCCGTCGTCGAACGGAACGGCTCTTTCCCGACTGGAATGTGACCGGTGCGACACCCCAGCGGGCAGCCAGCTTTCGCCAGTCGGTAGGATTTCTCCGGCGGTCGCCGAACGCGGAGGCCAGCATGGAGATGATCTGGACGCCCTTGACGGGAAGACTGTGGAACACGTTGAACGAAGGATGCGAGACGAGGGCCTCCTCCAGTTCCCGGGCGAGCTCGGAGATGCGCTCGGCCAGCAGGCCGATCTCCTCGACCAGAAGCCGGATCTCGAAGCGTAGCGCGCACTTGCGCCCTTCGGGGATGCCGACCGGCTTCGCGGCGCGCACGATGGCCAGTTTCTCGCGGGTGGCCTTCGCCAGGCGGCGCTGTGCGAGGAAGCGGTTGATGCGATTGCCGTGTGCGTCGCGCAAGTCTTCATGCAGTGGCCACTCGCACAGAAGTTCGCGTTGCCAGATGCTGTTCAGGTTGCCGCACAGCCTGCTGACGTCGGGGCACCATTCGGCCAGGAGACCGCGCAGCGTCTGCATGAGGGCGGTCTTTCGCGAGATCAGGCGCATGCGCAGTCGGGCCAGGGAACGCAGGTGCAGCGTCTCGTCCGACTGGGGATGCATCGGCTTGAAACGCCCCAGATTCTGGCGCAGCACGTCGGCGACCAGCCGGGCATCGCTCCGGTCGTCTTTGCCCCCGGCTGGCCGGTAGATGTCGCGAGCGCGGTCCGTGCTCTTCGGGTTGAGTCCGTAGACGGTAAAACCGCAGTCCAGCAACCAGGCCAGCAATGCCCCGTCGTGCTGCTCGATCCCGGCATTCACTTCGTTGCGGTTTGGCTCGAGAGCGTCGATCGTGGTCGCCAACTCCTCCAGAGCGGAGGCCTCGTGCCGTACCGTGCCGGTGTGCAGAACCCGCCCGGACGCATCCATGATGCAGATGTCGTGCTTGTTTCTTGCCCAGTCGAAACCTACGATAACCATGGTGCCCACCTTTCCTTTCCGTTTTGGTGCACCCGGGATCGTGTCCGCCTCAGCGCTCCCCTATGGAGGCCCTGGACGCCGCGCCAACGGCGAACGGGCGACTCGGTATCGGCCTTGTGGCGGACGGCGGTGGCGGCGGGCAGTCCCCCGGGGCCATCTGCAGTGGCTGGGGGGGTAGGCCCTGCCGCCACCGTCGATCCCGAAATACGCGCAGTCAGTGCCGGAACAAACGCGTCCCGGCATCGTTGCTCAAAGTAGCAACGACCACTCGATCCAAAAGAGGAACGAGCCTGAAGGGCTAAGGGCAGGATAGCCCATAGGGGGGGCAAACCCTGATCAGCGACAGCGAGGACATTGCCTGGGCACGAATCGCCTTCGCAAACGGCTGCACCGCCGAAATCACCGCCAGTCGAGTGAACCCGGTTCCCTTCCGGCAACTCTTCGTGGCCAAGGACCATGCGCACTTCGCCCTCGGCTATGCCACCCAGGAAGGCACGCTCACCCGCTGGGACGGAAACGGCATCCAAACCGTGGAACTTGCGCCCGAACGGCGCAACCCCCTCTTCGACGAACTCCAGGACTTCGTCGATTGCGTCGCGGCCCGGCGAGCGGGCCGCCCGCGGTCCCCCCGAGTCACCGGCGCCACCGGACTCCGGGCGCTGCGCCTCGCCATGCGCGTGCTCGATGCCATTCGCTCGCGGCCGGAGCCGACGGGCGGCGCCTACCCGCCGTCCAATCCCCGGACCATGTAGGCGTGGAGAAGCCCGGACTCGTCGGAATTATAGAAGGCCATGCTTCCGTCGGGGGAAAGGAAGGGATG
>CAYSMT010000625.1:0-2065 GCA_964432135.1 uncultured Acidobacteriota bacterium | reverse complement strand
GGCCTTCGCGCAGAGCACGCCAGAGGTTTTCGCGCTGGGTGGCATCGCGGATCGGGGGGTTCATCTGTGCCAGGGTGCCGAGAGTCGCGTAACACTCGGGGGCGGCCAGGGTCAGATGTTGAGGCGTCAGTTCGACCGTCGCCATCTCGCGGTGTCGGCTCAATAGCTCCAGCTCCTCGCCGGTGGTCACATGCAGGACGTGCACGTAGCAACGCGTCTCGGTGACTAGTGCCAGCAGGCGGCGCGTGGCGCGCAGCGCGGTCTCGACATCGCGCCACTCAGGATGGGTCGCCACGTTCGCGCCGTCAGCGACGAGAGTGCGACGTTTCTTTAGGCGGGACTCGTCCTCAGCGTGGACCGCGACACGTCGCGAAGCACTTGCGAGCACGCGCCGGAGCGACGCGTCGTCCTCGATGAGCAGCGAGCCTGTCGAGGAGCCCATGAAAACCTTGATGCCGGCGCAGCCGGGGAGGGTTTCGAGCTGGCTAAGATCGTCGAGGTTCTCGTCCGTGGCACCGACGAAGAAGGCGTGGTCGCAATGTGCCCTTCCGTCGGCGCGCGCGAGCTTGTCGTTGAGGTCGGCGGCTGTCGTCGTGCCCGGCTTGGTGTTCGGCATCTCGAGGATCGCCGTCACGCCGCCAAGGGCTGCGGCGGCCGTTCCCGTCGCGAGGTTTTCTTTGTGCTCGAGACCTGGTTCGCGGAAGTGGACTTGGCTGTCGATCACGCCGGGGAGCACATGCAGGCCCCGGGCGTCGATCTCTTCGCGCGCGGCACCCGGTGGTAGTTCGCCGAGCGCGCGGATCGTGCCGCCTGCTATGCCGACATCGATCTGCTCACGTCCGCCCGGTGTCATGCAGCATCCGCCCCTGACGATCAGGTCCAGCGTTTCGCCCATCGACAGCTCCTCGTTTCAATTGCGGACCGGCTCAAAAGCCGGAGAGATCCGGCCGGTGCTCGGCTCTCGCATAATTGTAGCGGATCAGAGCACCTCCTTCCGCCGCATCGTGTTTACAGGCCCTTTACCTCGCGCGCCGGGTCGTCGCGCCAAGGGCACGGCTATACTCATGAGCATGAAGATCCTGGTCGTTGAAGACGAGGCCTTGCTGCGAGATGGTCTGGTGGACCTGCTCGAGGGTGCTGGTCATGAGGTCTGCGCTGTTGGTGACGGCACAGCTGCTGTAGAGAGCGCTCTGGCCGAGCCTTTCGAGCTCATCCTACTTGATCTGATGCTTCCGGGTATCGATGGGATGGAGGTTTGCAGGAGGATCAAGAAGGCGCGGCCCGCCCAGAACGTGCTCATTCTCACGGCGCGGGGCGCCGAAGACGATAAGGTCAAGGGTCTCGACGTCGGCGCCGACGACTACGTCACCAAACCTTTCGGCGCGCGCGAGTTGCTCGCGCGGGTCGGTGCGATCGGTCGTCGGGCGGAGAGTACGCCCGCAAGCGCCGAGGAACTGACGGCTTTCGGCTGTGTGATGCATCTCGGACGTTGCGAGGTCGAGCGCGATGGCCAAGCCATCGCGTTGACGGCGCGTGAGGTCGGCATCTTGCGCTGGCTTCATCGCCACCGGAATCGAGCCGTTTCTCGAGCCGAGCTACTCGAGCACATCTGGGGTGCGCGGGGTGATCTGCAGACGCGCACCGTCGACATGACGATCGCAAAGCTGCGACAGAAGATAGAGAGGGACCCTGCGAACCCTCGGATCATTCTCACGGTGACCGGCGTGGGCTACGCATGGGGAAACGGCTGAGCCGCCTCCTGCCGGGTCGCCCCCGCACCGTGCTTGCCCTCGCGCTCACGGTGATCGCCGTAGCGTTGCCGAGCACGGCCTTCTACGTCTTCGGTTCGCGTGCCAATGAGCGCGAGAGCCGGCGTCGCATGGCGCAGGCACGCGAGGAGACCTCCCGTGCGGCTCAGCTGTTGGCGGATAAGCTTTCCGCGCGCCTTGCCGCGTTGCTCAAGGTCGAAGACCGGCGGCCCTTCTATCACTACCAAAACCTCTTCCATGACCCCGACGGTGCTTCGCGAGGCCCATCGATCGTTCCCTCGCCGTTGCGAGACGGA
>CAYSMT010000624.1:0-2068 GCA_964432135.1 uncultured Acidobacteriota bacterium | reverse complement strand
CGTCGAGGCGTTGGACGTTCCGGCAGAGGTTCTTGTGCACGTCGATCCGTGCCGACCGAGCCTGTGCGCGATGTGTCATCTCGAGGGTTGTGTGCTGCGCTCTGCGGCCGTCGTGAGGGAAGGCGCCGCCTGGGATCTCCGTGCGTTGACGGGGAGGCCTCATGGAGGATCGACGGAAGGCGCGAAGACTTGAGCGCTCCCTAACGAGAGTTTGCGGATCGATCTAAGCCTTTTTTGCGGTGTATTTACAGCAAAAAGCTTCTTTTCGCCGCTCGTGCTCGGGCGGCCCGCGAATATCCTCCTGCCAAAGATCCTCCTGAAAGCGGGAAGCGGCGGGTAGAGGCTACACTCCCCCCGCCTCGGATGCCGGCCGGCTTCCCTTGTGTGACCCACCGTTTCGTGGCATCCGGCCCCCTGGCGCGCCCCTCCCCCTTAGCGTCAGGGGGCCAACTCTCTTCTTTTTTCTTTCCGCCGCCGCCGAGTTCTCTGGCAGAGTCCCCTGCGCTTGCGAAGCCCCGAGTGTTAACCGCGCCGCTGTCTCGTCGTGAATCGAGCCGGGCGCTGGAGGAGGGAATCGCTATACTCGCCACCGTCCACAACCCGTGGATCGAGGGAGTCCCAAGCGTGAGCGAAGGCAAGCAGATCGTTCGACGGGGGTTTGGCCTACGCAAGGAAGTGGCGCCCATGCTGGCGCGGGATTACGAGTCGAGCCTGGTCGAGTGCGCCCGCGCCGAGGGAAATGTCTTGCGTTGGCCGGGTCTGGAGCTACGCATCGCCCAGGAGTTTGGCTTCTGTTACGGCGTAGATCGAGCGATCGACTACGCGTATGAAACCCGCAAACGCTTCCCGAACAAGCGCTTGTTTTTGACGGGCGAGATCATCCATAACCCGAGTGTAAACCAGCGCCTGCACGACATCGGCTACCGCTTTCTCGACGGTTCCCACGGAGAGGAAGGCGAATGGGAGGATGTCACCGAGGACGATATCCTCCTCATCCCCGCGTTTGGTGTTTCGATTCCGGTGCTTGAGCGGATGCGCGCCACCGGTGCGTTGCTCGTGGATACGACCTGCGGCAGCGTTCTCAACGTCTGGAGAAATGTCGAGCGTTACGCGAAGGAAGGTTTCACCTGCCTGATTCACGGCAAATGGGATCATGAGGAAACCCGAGCGACGGCGAGTCGCGCGCTGGTCCATGGGGGTGGCTATCTCATCGTGCGCGATCTCGAGCAAGCCGAGCGCGTCGCCGGTGTCATCGAGAGGCGCGTTCCTGCACACATCCTGACCCGCGAGTTCGTGGAGTCTAGCTCGGCGGGCTTCGATGCCGGAAGAGATCTTCAGCGGATCGGCATGGCCAATCAGACGACGATGCTTTCCTCGGAATCGCTGGAGATCGCCGAACGTATGCGCGCGGCGATAGGTGTGCGTTACGGAGAGAACGCCGTGAAGGAGCGATTCCGCGCTTTCGACACGATTTGCTCCGCTACCGAGGATCGTCAGGCTGCCGTGCTCCAGATGCTCGAGGAGGCCCCCGAGGTAATGATCATTATCGGAGGTTACAACTCTTCGAATACGGGGCACCTCGCCGAGATCTGCAGCAAGCGCATCCCGACCTATCACGTCAAGAATGCGAGCGAACTCCTCTCCGCGGAGAAGATCCGGCACCAGCCCGCTTTCGAGCAGGAACTCGTCGAGAGCGAAGGATGGTTGCCGGCGCGCCCTCTTCGCATCGGTATCACGGCGGGTGCCTCGACACCTGACCGTGAAGTTGGTGCCGTCATCCGTCGCCTGCTCGAGCTACGAGGGATCGACGCAGAGCTCTAACGCGCCAGGTGCTTCAGCTCTCGATCCGCTGTTCCACATCCGCTGCCGTACGCGTCGTGATGGTCCGCAACTCGTCCAGGAGCTCCCCGAGGCGAGAGGCGAGGGTGGCTCGCTCCTCTTGATCGGGAAGAGAAGGGAGGTTGATCTTCACGTTGAGTCCCGCCGTTTCCCCCGCGGCTCTGGCACACCAGCTCGCGACGCCCGCGTCGGAAGCGGCGGCCTGGAGGCCAACGCGCGCGACCTCTTC
>CAYSMT010000623.1:0-2071 GCA_964432135.1 uncultured Acidobacteriota bacterium | reverse complement strand
TTCCCTGCCCCGGATAGCCTCGGGTGAACAAGCCGATCTCACCCTCGGCGAAATTCGCGATCTCATCGTCCGCTGGCATCGCACCCGTTTCGTCGCCGCGACCGGCGGGCCCTATCGCCACGAAGCCGAGATAGAGATTCAGCTCAAAAACCCTCGACCCCGCGCTGCACGCATCGAGCTCTTCCAAGATTTCGGGGGCGCCCACGAGCTGAGCATGACCGATCCGCCGCCCACACGGCACAGCGGATGGCAAGCGATGTGGGCGATTACGCTCGAAGCTGGCGAGAAGCGCACGATTCGCCTGCGCGCATTCGTCGACCGCCGCTCCCGCTAGAGATCACATCACGACAGCCATGACTTGCCCGTCAGCCTCCTGAGCGAGAACGCATGGCGAGTGTTCCCCCCGATCCAGCCCGCTCCTGTGGCGACCACCACTATTCGAAGCGCACGCGGAGGAATCGGCGCTTGCCGACCTGGAGCAGAAGCTCTCCTTCACGGCGGATCTCGAGCTCTTCGGAACGAACCTTCTCCCCATCCAGCTTGACGCCACCGCCACGGATCAACCGCCGGGCCTCGCCGCCAGACTTCGCCAGCGCTCCCTCACGAAGTAAATCAAGCAGGCGCAGGGCCGTGCCCTGAGCCGAAAGACACAACTCGGGAATCTCGTTCGGCAACTCCTTGCGCGCGAAAACCTGCTCGAAGCCACGACGTGCCACCTCCGCCGCCGCCTCACCGTGAAAACGCGTGACGAGGTGCATCGCCAGGGTTACCTTCGCCTTCCGAGGATGAAGCTGCCCTGCCTCGACCTGCTGGCGAATCGCTTGCGCCCCGCGTTGCCCTTCCTCGGTCAGCAGCGCATACCAGCGGTACATCAACTCGTCGGAGATCGACATCACCTTGCCAAAAATCTCAGCGGGCTTCTCGGTCAGGCCGATGTAGTTGCCCAGAGACTTCGACATCTTGTCGACGCCGTCGGTGCCCTCGAGCAGCGGCAAGGTCATGAGCACCTGAGGCTCAAGATCGTAGGAAGGCATGATGTCACGACCGACGTTGAGGTTGAAGAGCTGATCTGTCCCGCCTAGCTCAACATCCGCAGCCAGGGCGACCGAGTCGTAGGCTTGGGCGAGGGGGTAGAGGAACTCGTGGACCGAGATCGGCGCGTTCCTCTCGTAACGCTCCTTGAAGTCGCGCCGTTCGAGCATCCGCGCCACGGTGTAACGCGCAGCCAGGCGGATCATCCCTTGGGCACCAAGGGCATTGAGCCACTCAGAGTTGTAGACCGTGCGTGTCTTCTTCTCATCCAGAATCATGAAGGCTTGGCGCGTGTAGGTCTCGGCGTTCTCGAGAATCTCTTCACGGCTAAGCGGTGGGCGCGTCTTCGAGCGTCCCGTCGGATCGCCGATCGCTGCCGTAAAGTCTCCGATCACATAGACGATCTCGTGTCCGAGATCCTGAAACTGCTTCATCTTGTTCATCAGCACGGTGTGCCCGAGATGTATATCGGGCGCGGTGGGATCGAAACCCACCTTGATGACCAGGCCTTTGCCCATGCCACGCGCGCGCTCGAGCTTCTTGACGAGTTCATCCTCGGTCGTTAGATCGACGACCCCGTCCAGCAGGGTCTGGAGTTGCTCCTTCACCGGGGGAAATTTGCCCTTGCCGCTCATCACACCTCCATCGGGCTCGCTCGCACCGCTTGGACCGCGCTCCCTCCTCGGGATACGCCACCGGTGGCAGAGTCTTCGGATCCGCGACTCGCTTGTCAAACCCAACTATGCCGGCAAGCTCATCGGGAAAGCTCGTCCACATCTCCCATCTCGAGCGGAAACTCCGCTTCGAGAGTCTCGGAGGCAACCTCGCCCGTGCAAAAGAGACGCTCACAAATTCTCATCAGACGCTTGCGGATGTCGTACACGTAGGCGCTGTCGTTCATCAGACTCGTCGCCATCTGGCTCGTAATCAGGTCGGAACGCACGAGGCGATCGAGAGTGCCGTTGGCCAAGACATCGCTTTCCTCGAGTTCCTCGCGCATGACTCGCACAAGCAGCCGCTCGAGCACCGTGTCGTCGCT
>CAYSMT010000622.1:0-2075 GCA_964432135.1 uncultured Acidobacteriota bacterium | reverse complement strand
TCGAACAATGTCCACGAGATATTGATCGACGACCAGGGCTATCTCTGGCTGGCCATGGATCCCGGCGGACTCGTTCGTTTCGATCCTCGGGACGCCTCCGTGATTGCGATCGGCGAGGACGAGGGTCTTTCCGGGGGCCGAGGGTTGTCGCTCGAGGTTGCCGGGGAGGGTTCCTACTGGGTTGGTCTCGCCGAGCACGGCATCGCACGTTGGACACCACCGGAGGAAGGCGCGCTTTCGGAGAACAACAAAGGCCGGGTTCAACTTTGGCGTTTGGCGCCGGAAGGTCAGGCCGGAACTGATATCTACGATGTTCATCGCGATCGTCAGGGCAAGATCTGGCTGGCTAGCTCGACGCTCGGTCTGGCGGAGTTCGTGCCATCGACGTCGAAGGATCCGGCCGGGCACTTCGTGATCCATGGGCAAGAGGAGGGTCTCGCGCATCCCTCGCTTAGCGCGATCGCCGAGGACTCATCAGGAAGGCTCTGGATTGCGACCGAGGATGGAGGGGTCTACCGCTACGATGGGCGTCGCTTCGTCAACGTCGCCGGAACGGGACGGGTCAGCCGGGAGCTCGTCTATCTCGTCGCTTGTGCGCCAGACGACCACATCGTGATTGGCACTAACAACGGCATCTATCGTTACGAGGGTCGCATTGGCGCGTTTACCCGCTTTGGCGCCGAAGACGGCTTTCCCGGCATCGAGACCAATGTTCATGCGAGCTACATTGATCGTGATGGGAGCCTGTGGTTTGGCACGATCAACGGAGCCTATCGCTACGATTCGGCCATCGATCGGCGCAACGCCGTGCCACCTTGTATTCACATCACGGGCTTGAGAGTGTTCTTTGAGCCCGTCGAGATGCACCAAGGGCTCGTCCTCGCCCCAGGGCAGAATCATATCACCTTCGACTTCACGGGAATCTCGACGACGGCGCCCGAGAAGGTGAGCTATCAGTTCAAGCTCGAAGGCTACGATCGAGACTGGCTCGGGACGACGAAACAGAACAGCGCGACCTACACCAACCTGTCTTCGGGCGAGTACACCTTCCTCGTCCGGGCGGCCAACGGTGACGGCGTGATGTCGCCGATTCCCGCGCATTTCACCCTTCGCATCCGCGCCCCCTTCTGGAAGACCTGGTGGTTCTATGTCCTCAGCGCCTTCTGTGGGGGGGGGGTGCTCTTCGGTGTCTTCAAGTGGCAGGTGCGGCGGATCGAGACGGCCAACCGGGAGCTCGAGGAGAAGGTTCGCGAGCGCACCAGCGAGCTTGAGAAGAACAAGCACGAGCTCGAGAGCGCGAACCGGGCGCTGAAAACGGCACTCCTCGCGGCCAATCAGGCCGCCGAGGCGAAGAGCGTCTTTCTCGCGACGATGAGCCACGAGATTCGCACCCCGATGAATGGCATTCTCGGCATGGCCGAGCTGCTTCGGTCGACAGAGCTCAACGAGGATCAGTGCGAGCTCACTGATGTGATCCATTCGTCAGGGACGGCGTTGCTTTCGATCATCAATGACGTGCTCGACCTGTCCAAGATCGAGGCCGGCAAGATCGATATCGAGGAGATCGCCTTCGACTGCGCCGAGGTCGTCACCGCTGTCACCTCGTTGATGGCGCCACGGGCCGTCGCCAAGGGGCTTGAGATCGCCTGTTGTTTTGACCCTCGCGTGCCGCGCTCGCTCGTCGGCGATCCGCACCGCCTGCGACAGGTTCTGACGAACCTCGTCGGCAACGCGATCAAGTTCACCGATGAAGGACAGATTACGATCCGGGTTGAGATGTTTCCGGTGCTCGAGGAGGGCAAGGTTGGTGCGCGTTTCGAGGTTCAAGATTCCGGCATCGGCATCACAGCGGAAAACCAGGCCTTGGTCTTCGAACCCTTCCGCCAGGAGGACAGCAGCTATGCGCGTCGTTTCGGAGGGACGGGGCTCGGCCTGGCAATCTGCAAGCGCCTCGTAGAGTGGATGGGGGGGGAGATCGGCGTCGTCAGCTCCGCCGGGAAGGGAAGCCAGTTTTGGTTCTTCGCCAAGCTGGGGGGAACGTTCGTCGATGTGCCGGAGACGACTCTCGCCGGCCG
>CAYSMT010000621.1:0-2081 GCA_964432135.1 uncultured Acidobacteriota bacterium | reverse complement strand
AGTGAAGCCCCGACGCGCGCCCGCGAGGATATGGGTCGCCATCCGGAGGTAGATATAGAGATCATCCGGGCGAAAAGGCAGACAGACGGCGGCCGCCACGAGAGTGACAGCGGCGGGAATCCACACTGAGTAAGTGTCAGGAAGACTTGGCTTCCCGAGTGTCAGATGACCCTTCATCGCCCGCATTCTGGACGATCGACGGCCTGATGGGTAGTCCCTGGTGCTGGCGATCGCAACCCGCGTCAGATCAGTTCGCGCCTTCCGGGCTGTGGAGGAACTGTCCATCGGCGAAGACGAGGTCGTAGTCGTACTCCTCGGAGGTCGACTTGCCGATATTGCCAGGCCCGTCCAGACCGTCCCGGCCGTAACTCTCGACCGTATAGTGAGACGCATCGGCCGTGTAGATCATGTCGTTGCCCCAGCCGTCCTGGGTGTCGACCCGCTTGAAGGTCACGCCGCTCAAGGCTGTCGATAGCTCCGATGCCGTAATGCCACCACGAGGGAAGTGGCTCAAGTCGGCGTCATAGGTCTGGATCGCGGTGCCCAGCTCGCGGATCGCCGCCATGGTCTTGCGCTGGCGGCTCTTCTCCAGTGCCCCCTGGAGGTTGATGATAGCGATGGCTGAGATGATCCCGATCACCGCGACGACGATGAGCAGCTCGACGAGCGTGAAGCCTCGCTCCACCTGCCCTGGAAGCCCGCCTCGCACCCCCCTCAGAGCGCTCATGACCCCTCCTGGTGATTTTCCTCGCCCGCGGAAAGAAAAAGCCGGGGCGCGGATCCGTGTCCGCACCCCGGCCGTCATGTGCGGTGACTACTGCTGCTGACCTTCAGGCCACTGCAGGAAGGCGCCGTCTGAGAAGATGATGTCATCATCGAAGTCGGTCGTCTTGCCACCCGTAGCATTATCGGAACTTCCGTTCTTGCCGTAGGAACGCACGGTGTAGTCAGCACCGTCGGAGCCGTAGAGCAGATCGAAGCTCCAGCCATCCTGTTCCGGGCACTTTTTGATGTAAACCGGCTCGACCCACTGGTCGAGGCTTCCGTTGACCGCCGTGAGGCCACCAAGCGCGCCCTCGTTCGGATAACGGTTGTTATCCACGGCATAGGCTTCGGCAGCGGTGCCAACGGAACGGATGTCGGCCATGGTTCTCTTCTGGCGGCCGCGGTCGATCGCGTTGAGCAGATTGGGGATGGCGATCGCGGCGATGATGCCGATGATGGCCACAACGATGAGAAGCTCGATCAGGGTAAATCCACGTTCTTTCCGACGCATTCTGTAGTCCTCCCTTTGGGGTGTCGCCCGGTCTCATGAGCAAGCTCGATGCCAGAACGACGCGCGCGGGCACGCAAAGTATAAGTTAGTTTGTTTCTATCTATTTACGAAAGTAGCTCGTTCAACCCCTCCGGCGGCATGTCTCGCATGTGACACCCCGCGGCCATGTAACGTGACATTCACTGTCAGTCCACCTCCCCGCCCTCGGAAACGGCCACCGGCGTAGGGGTCGGCCGACGCGAGGAGGACGCTGTTCGGGTACCGAGTCCATATTTCTTCGCAAAATACCGGAAGGAGCGGAAGGTCATGCCGAGACGTTCCGCAGCACGCGTCTGGACGCCTCCCGTCTCATGCAGGGCCGCCTCCATGTAACGTCGGCGCTCCTCCTCGACATGCTGATCGAGATCGAAGCTCTCCCCAAGCTCGACCGTAGCTCCGAGACCTGGGCTCTCCCCGCGCAACTCCGCCGGGAGCGCCGCGGCCTCGAGCACCGCTTCGGTGGACAGTGCGAGAGCGCGCTCGATCACGTTCTCGAGCTCACGAACGTTGCCGGGCCAGGAGTAGTGACTCAAGGGGGTGAGGAACTCCGGGGAGATTGTCGGGAGCTCGCGCCCCATCTGCTCTGCGAAGCGCATGGAGAACCAGCGCACGAACTCGGGGATATCTTCCGTCCGATCCCTGAGCGAGGGCATGCGAATGCGAATAACGTTGATGCGGTAGTAGAGATCTTCGCGAAAACGCCCCTGCGCGATGAAGGCCTCGAGGTCCTGGTGGGTCGCCGTTACGATGCGAACGTTGACCGGAA
>CAYSMT010000620.1:0-2087 GCA_964432135.1 uncultured Acidobacteriota bacterium | reverse complement strand
TCACGAGGCGCGTCGGCTTCGGGGGCGGGTTGAGCGTGTCGTTCACCGTCGGCTTGGCAGCCCTCTGGTTTGCCATCGTTCCCTCCATCAGGACGCCAGCCGTAGCTGGCGGCTCGCCGGACCCGCCAGGGGCACCGGCACATGAGTGCAACCACAGTTCACAGTCGCTTCCGGCGGCGCGAGCGGATCGCGCGGGAAGCGCATCAGGACCAGCGTCCGCGGATCCCGCTTCGTCGCGGGCTTCGGAACGCGGAACTTCTTGTGCGCAGCGACGGTCTGACCGTTGATCCGTGCGTGTTCATCGCGGCTGATGCCGGACCACAGCCACTTCTTGCCCGTGGGGATGACGCGGCTCAGGCGCTGCACCTGCTGCTCCGTCGCCATCGCGAAGACGCGGTTGACCTCGGTGCGGTAGATCCGCTCCGCCTCGTACGACCAGCGGCGGAAGCCGCCGATGGCTTGGTTGATCTGCTTGACGCCTACGAACGACTCACCCGACTCGACCGCCATCACAGCGCGCCGAATCGCGGAGTCCACAGAGCGCTGGATTCGCGCCGTCAGGCCGCCGCTGTTCAGGCCGATCAGCTCCGCGGAGTGGGCCGTGGCCAGGGCCAGGAGGTTCGAATCAAGCGCCGGACTCAGACCAAACGCCGCGGCCGGAGCGAAGTGCTCGCCATAGGCCAGCGCGATCTCGTCCGCCAGGTTGTACCGCGCAGCGGAGGCACGAGCGAGAATCTGCGTCAGGTCCACCGACAGCCGCTCGTAGTCGTTCTGTAGCGAGGCAATGACGCGATTCGCCACCGAGCGGTTGAGCTCGTAGCGCGCCTGGGCAGCGACCGCACGAGCCTCAGCCAGGAACGCCCGGATGTTGGACCGCATCTCCGCCAGGTCCTCGATCTGCCATTGCAGACCGCGCGCGATCGCCCGCCGGACCCGGCGATCGTATGCCCGCACGCGGCTGATGGGATCACGCGGCTTGGCCATCGCCCGTCACCTCGCGCCCCTTGGCGTTGCGCTCCACCGGGGGACCATCCCCGCCATCTCCGAGGAGCTTCTTCACCTGGTCGAGCGTCTGCTGCACCTGGTCTTCAGGCAGCCCGCGATTCTCCTCGACCTCGAAACCCGCCTCGGTCGCGAGCTGCTCGAACACGGCATTCGCGAGCTCGGGCTTGATCAGCCCCTCGGCCACCATCTGGGTCAGCGCCGCCGCGGCATCCTTGAGCATCACGAGCCCGCGCTGCTTCTCCTTGCCGCCAATCTCCGTGTGGGCCATCCGGAACTGGAGCTGCTTGTCACTGAGCGCCAGGCTGCCGGCGGCAACGCGCAGCTCGAGCTGGACGCGCACCAGCGTCTCGAGCATCCGGAGGAAGTCGCCCTGCTTCCGGCGCAGCCGTTTGAGCGGGAGGATCTCCTGGGCTTGGGCTGTGGCAAGGTTCGACGTGCTGCCGTCACCACTCCACGAGTGCGGGAAGCCCTTGCCGCCGTAGATCGCCTTCGCGAGGACTCGCTCGAAGGTCTCCGCCGGCTGGGCTTTCGCATCAGGCGCCGGGAAGTCGAGCTCGACATCAGGGCTCGTACACAGCACGAGCGGCTTCTCCGGCACGGTCGTCAGGCCCAGCTCCTTGAGCCGCTTCTTCGCTGTGGGCGCATCCGTGACGCTCTTGTCCGTCACGTGCAGCAGGAAGCGCGACAGGTTTTTCTCGCGCTCGAGGATCGCCCAGAGCAGCTCATCGTGGATGTCCACGTAGTCGAGCAGCGTCGTCAGCTCGGGCCGGCCGCGTTTCGCTCCCTCGGGCCTGCGCCAGAACCACGGGCAGATCAGCCCGTGGACTTCGGCGATCTCAGTCTTCTCGATCCCGTCCGCGTCAAGCGCATGCACCATCACCCGGTAGCGCTTGTTGAGCCCGTCTCCTATGCGCTCGATCGTTACGCGATCCTTGCGGTAGCGATCGAGCACGAAGTAGCGCGGACCGTCCTCTCCGGGGTTCGCCGGTTCGAACACCACGAACACGTCGCGACCGATCTCGTCCTTGATCACGGTCTCGACCTTCTCCGGCGGGGCCCAGCCGAGCTCGAGGCGCCCATCG
>CAYSMT010000619.1:0-2092 GCA_964432135.1 uncultured Acidobacteriota bacterium | reverse complement strand
CGCCCAACTCGAAGGTCTCTCGCGCCGGTCAAGCAGCGCCGGTCCATCCACACCCAGAGGCACTTAAGGTGTTACGGTGAAGCGTACGACTCCCAGGACACCGGCGGATGGGTCTTCTTGCGCCAAAGTCGATAGGGCGAGGGAGGGATCGCTTTTCTCGCGGAGGATCACGAAGGCGTAGTGTCCCGCCTCCATGCTGAACTCCGGGAGAGTGACCCGGGCGCCAGAACAGAAGGGGCCCTCCGTTTCACCTTGCGCGAGCTCGAGATCCTTCGGGGGGATGATCTCGCAGATCTTCGCTTCCCCCTTCACGATGCGTATGAGCACGTGGCGCAGCTCTTGTTGCGCTCCGCGGCGCTCTGGTCCGCACAGCACATACTCCAGCGCGATACGATCAACGACACTGGCCGGTGCCGTTGCTGAGATTTCGCGCCATGCTTTCCGCAGTCGATCTTTGCGGGCTGCGCTCATCTGCTGATTCCAGACGAGGTCTTGACCCGAGGCGGCGCGTACCGCGGGGGAGAGCGCCGTCCATTTTTCGAGTCCGTCGCGTCGCACGATCACGCTCGTACGACCGGCCCCGGAGCGGCCTGTCTCGAGGTCGGTCACGACGCCGCGGGCCGTGAGCAGCCCGTCTTTCTTCATCAGGCAGGGGAGGATGATCGCGAGCCCGGCGTGAGAACGCTTGTGCAGTGGCTTGGGAAGTGACAGCTCGAGAACCCCCAACGCATCGGTGTTGGTCTGGCAGACGGATTCTCGGCCTCGCCCGGTATCGCGCTCGACGACCGCGTCGATGAGTACGCGTGCGATGAGCTTCCCGTCGCGCGGGACCCATTCGAGCTCCTTGAGAGGAACGCGTAGGCGCACGGGAAGCAGAAAGCGGTCCCGCCAGGGTTTCGGGTAGCCTATGGTCGCGCTCACCCGGGGCGTCGTGTAGTCCTCGGGAGAGAAAAGAGCGGCGATGCGGCGCTCGTGCAGACGCGTGGCCTCATTGGCGAGGGTGATGCGGGTGGGTGCAAGCACGCGATAGCCCCAGAGCTTAGGAAAGCGATCCGTGTCGAGCTTGACGAGCAGGTCGTGGCGCGTCGTGCGCGATACGCTAGCCGAGACCGGAAGACTGATCAGGTAGTAGCAGGAGAGTTGCTCCTCGGCGTGCTCAAAAGCGCGCATCAGATGGCCTGTTTTACGCAGCGAGTCGCCGCCACTGTTCTGGGCCAGCATCGAGAGCAGCTCCGAGGTCCCGGAGCGCTCACGACCAACGCCCTCAACGTCGATCGTCCAGATCGTGAAGCCTTTCTGACCGAGGGCTTCGATACCGCGTGTTTCAAGCTCTCTTTTTTCCTCACGCGAGAAGCGAAACGCCTCTGAAGAGAAGAGCAGCACGGCCTTGCGGCCACGGCGATGGGAGTGTGCGCGCAGGATGGCCTCGATTCCAGCGATACTCGCCGTGGGGTTGTAGTTGCTCCTGGCGTCGCCCCAGATGTCCGAGAAAGCGATCTCCGCCTGGGCGGCGGCCGCGGCGGGAAGGGGCTGAAAGGGAGCGGCTGTGGAAACGCTGTGGATACTCTCCCGCTCGGTGGCCGGGATATCGCTCTCCCCGTCACGTACGAGTGCGCCACGGTGCACACTCGCGCGTATCAACTGCGCAGCGCGGCGGATCTTCTCCGGGTCATTGGTGAAGACATTTGTCAGTTGACGGACTTGGCGGGTCAAGCCATAGATCTTGTAGATAGCCCCGCTCTGCTTTGCATGCTCGGCGAGCTCGTCGAGTGTCCTGGCAACGATGTGCCGTCCTCGCGCATCGATATAGTTAAAGTCGACGATCACCAGCACGAGTCGCAGCGTCGGTGCGGTCTGCGCAGCGGTGTCTTTGTTGGTTGTCCCGCCTTCGAGGAGCCCACAAATCGGATCGACGCTCACGCGGGCGAGTTGTTCTTCCGTGAGCTTCTTGCCATCGAGACGGATGTCGAACTGGCTCGGTTCGAGGCCTGCGAGGGGGCGGCGCCGGCCCTGCTCGCTGACGAAAACGGTGACGGCAGCCTGGAGCAGGTGCACTTGCTCCTCGGCCTTGCTGGTCGAGGGCGTGGGTGTC
>CAYSMT010000618.1:0-2092 GCA_964432135.1 uncultured Acidobacteriota bacterium | reverse complement strand
TATTCGGCCAACTTTTGCTATGCTTTGGAATTGCCCGATGCGTTTGAGGAGATACTGCTCGTTGCTTGAGATGACCAGGCCCACGGGTTGGTTGGCGTTAAATGCTTGAAGAGTCGCTTTCAGGTCGAGAGCACTCAGGCCGTGCCGCTCGAGGAGATCCCGACGGGCCTCGACGAGTATAAGCGCTTGATGAGCTCCGAAAACCTCCACCTTGGCGACGTCGCGAAGTTGCAGTAGTCGCTCCTTGATCGGGTTCTCCGCGAGCTGGCGAACCATACTCAGATCGAGAGGCGAGCCCTTCTTCGGGCGCAGGGCTAGCGTCATTACGGCCGGGGTTGCTGAGGAGACCTTGAAGATCATCGGGGGCCGGATAGCAGATGGGAGGAGAGCTCGGATCTTGCCCAGGCCGTTCGAGACATCCGTTGCCGCTGCGTCGAGTGACTTGCTGTAGCGGAACTCGACCGTCACTGTCGAGACCTCGTCCTTGCTTACTGAAGTGACAAGACGGAACTCCTCGATGCCAGAGAGTTCTTTCTCGATCGTTCGCGTAACATCCGCCTCCACCTCCACGGCGGAGGCGCCAGGGTACACCGTGACGACGGCGATCCGCGGCCGCTCGGAGTCCGGAAAGAGATTCACCGGCAACTGAAAATAGCCGACGAGTCCCACGACGGCTGCGAGCAACACGAGTGAAGTCACGAGGTGGGGCTTGTTGAGGTAGCTTTCGATCAAGCTCATGGCCGTTCCTTCCTCACCCACGACGATCCGTGGAGTGTCCGGGATGCGTGCTTCAGCGTGGGGCGATGCGAAGTGGCGTGCCCTCCGCCAACTGCATGAGCCGCGAAGGACGCGCGACGACGACTTGCTGTCCGAGCTCAAGTGCACCTGTGACGACGACACGCTGCTCAGAGCGTGCGATGGGATCGACGGCGACAGGGTGAGCCTTGTCGTCGACAACAGTAAAAACGAAGGAACCGTACTCGCCCTCAAGCAGAGATTGAACAGGGATGGTCAGGCCGCGGGCTGAGGTCACAACGACATCCACCCCTACCGTAGCGCCGGCGACGAGGCCCTCGGGAGGATGTGCAAGGTCGATCTCGAAAGTCGAGAGGTGCTCCTTGTCCATCGCCGGGAAGATGCGCGAGATCTTGCTGGGGATGGACACCTGGTCTTGCGTAAGTGTCACGGCGCCACCCACCGTCAGCGCCGGCAGGTCTTCCGCCGGTGCCCGGCATCTGATGCGCACGGCACCCGCAGGGACGATCTTTAGCAGCGCTTTTCCTGGAGTGGCCAAGTCGCCCGGTTCAGCCAAGCGAGCTGCGACGCGGCCCTCGATGGGAGCCACCAGCGTCGTGTACTCGAGGCGCGTGCGAGCGCTGTCCAAGCTTTCTTCGGCAGCGGTGCACTGGGCCCTAGCTACGGCGAACTGCGCTTCGGCTGCGGCGTCTCTGGCCGAGGAGTGGTCCCACGCCTCCTGGGCGATTGCTCCGGCCTCGGCGAGCAGCTTGTCTCTCGCCGTTGCGTCATGCTGGACCTGCATTGCGACTCTCGCGGCTTCTACGGCGATCTGAGCTGAGGAGAGCCTCGCCGTGGCTTGAGCGAGAGCATCTTTGGCCTCGCGTGCATCGAGGCGAACAAGGAGCTGGCCCCGGCGAAGGTGATCGCCTTCTCGGGCGGTTACCGCCAGAATGCGGCCGGTGACACGTGGCGCCAGCGTGACCTCTGTGTGGCCAAGGACCTCGCCCAGTAGGTGTCGGACTTCTTGGACTTGGCTCGTTGTTACGGCTTCCACAACGACAACGGCGGGCTGGACTTCGATCAACGGTGCGGAGTTTTTATCTGAGACGCGATGCATCCGAACGGTGACTAGGGCGGTCGCCAACAAAATAATAACGATGATGGTTACCAGCGTACGGGCTCTCATCGTGTGACCTCCTTCTCGCTGAGCGCGTCGAGCTGAGCGCCGGCAGTGTAGGATGCGGCGAGCGCCGCGGCAGAGGCCGCCGCGGCCTGAGATTGACGGGCGCGAGCGCGGAGCAGATCCTCGATCGCGCCTGCGCCTGTGTCGTAGCGAAGTTGCTCGATACGCGCC
>CAYSMT010000617.1:0-2096 GCA_964432135.1 uncultured Acidobacteriota bacterium | reverse complement strand
CACCGAACAGGCTGTATGGGGGGACGAAGGCTCCGATGAGTAACACGTAGACGGGAAGACGGGCTGAGCAGCTCATTAGAGGTGCGACGAGGATCGTTGCGATGCGGTCTTTCCTCGAGTCGATCGTGCGTGCGGCCATGATGCCCGGCACGGCGCAAGCGAAGCTCGAGAGCAGCGGAATCACCGCACGGCCCGAGAGACCGAGACGAACGAGCAGTCGATCCATCAGGAAGGCTGCTCGGGCCATGTAGCCACAGTCCTCGAGTAGCGCGATGAAGAAGACGAGCAGGAGGATCTGCGGAAGGAAGATAAAGACAGCGCCGGCTCCTCCAAGCACGCCATCGATGAGGAGGCTCTGCAGAGGCCCAGGGTCCATATGCTGCGCAAGAAGGATACCGAAGCTGCCAAAGAGCCGGTCGATACCGTCCATTAGCGGCGCCGACCAGGAGTAGATCGACTGGAAGACCCCACCGAGAATCAAGAAAAGCGAGAGCGTGCCCCAGAACTTATGAGTCAGGAAAGCGTCGATGCGGTCGGTCTTAGTGCGTGCCGAACTCTGCGGTCGCTGCACGCAGGTAGTGGCGATCTCGTCGATCCAGGCGTAGCGAGCAATCGCTTCGAGCGCGTGGGGTGGGCGCTCGCCGTCGATGTCTCGGCGTAGACGCGCGAGACGTCCGATGAAGCCGACACCGAGGCGGCGCACGAGGCGCTTTTCGAACTCACCCTCGATGTCCACCAGCACGCGCAAAGCTTCCGCGCGTGGTACGCGCCGTCCGAGGCGCTCCTCGGCTGCGAGCAGCTCGTCATGCAGGATGTCGACCTGGCGCTCGAGAGCCTCAGGGAGCTGGACTCCCTTTTTGGGCAGCGGTGCGCGACCCTCGGCGGCCTCGCGTAGCGCGTCGCGCAGTGCGTCCAAGCCTTCGTTTCGATCCGCGGCTGTGGCGATGACATGCACGCCAAGGCGCTTAGAAAGTGCCGTGGCATCGATCTCTATTCCGTGGCTGCGCGCGACGTCGGTCATGTTGAGAGCGACGACGAGGGGATGGCCGAGCTCCATCAGTTGGGAAAGCAAGTAGAGATTGCGCTTAAAATTGTTCGCGTCGACGATCACGAGGATCGCACCGATCGGAGCCTCGTCTTCGTGTTGGCCGAGCATCACGTCCACCGCGATGATCTCGTCTTGGGATCGGGCCGCCAGCGAGTAGGTGCCGGGGAGGTCGATCAACGAGAGCAGGTGCTCGCTGAGGTGGAGCAGGCCGGACTTGCGCTCGACGGTCACGCCGGGATAGTTCCCCACTCGATGGGAGAGTCCCGTGAGTGCGTTGAAGAGCGTTGTCTTTCCCGTGTTGGGGTTGCCGACGAGCGCGAAAGACGCCTCGGCTTTGCTCAGCCGCACAGCTCCACTTCGACGAGCGCGGCTTCAGACTTGCGCAAGGAAAGGCTGTAGTCGTGGACACTGACCTGCATCGGGTCACCAAGCGGCGCGAGACGTATGACCTCGACAGTCGAGCCTTCGATCAGCCCCATCTCCATTAGGCGTTGCGAGATGGCACCCGAACCCGTGACGTTCACGATGCGCCCAAAGTTGCTGGGGGATAGGGTGTCGAGGGTTGTCATGTGTGGGTTCTCCTCACGTCAGAATTCGAATCGCCGGCCAAGTTGCGTCGCAGCTTCTGGTCTTTGTTGCGAACCGATCTCATCTGACACGGTAAATGATAGCGCCCCGCGGGCTATTGTCAAGCGCGCACGAGGCCTGGCCTTCCGGACCTTCACGAGGCAGATCGGGGCTGTTCGCGGAAGTCTCTTCGTCGGCAGATCAGACCGGCAATCCGTCATCGTGCGGGCGTTTTCTTCGCCCGCGGGTCAGGCTGAGCGCGAGAGTTGCCAGGAGGATCACCGCACCGCCGGCACAGGCCCAAGGGCCGGGGATCTCGCTCTGAAAGACCCATGCCCAGATGGGGTTGAGGACGGGTTCGGCCATCAGCAGCAGAGCGGCCTCGAGTGCGGAGAGCCGTTTCATGCTCGCCGTGAGCAGGAGGTAGGCCAGCGCGATTTGGATGACACCGAGGTAGGCCACGGCGGCGAGATCTGGCGCG
>CAYSMT010000616.1:0-2098 GCA_964432135.1 uncultured Acidobacteriota bacterium | reverse complement strand
GGACACCGACGGGACCCAACGTGGAGACGATCGGCTACTACGACCCCAAAACGAACCCCCCGACGGTGAAGCTCGACCTGGCCGCCTATGAGGGATGGGTGGGCAAGGGGGCCAAGCCTTCCGATACGGTGAAGAGCCTGGCCCAACGGCTTACCGAGGCGGTGGCGCAGAGCGAGGCCTGAGCGCGATGAATCAGGATGCGAGGATGCAAGCCTTTCTCGATGCTTTGGGGCGCTCTCTCGTGGGGCACCCCGATCAGGTCGAGGTTTCGGTCACGGATGGGCGTCGCGCGACGCGCTTCGAGATTCATGTGCCCGCAGAGGATCGAGGACAGTTGATCGGCAAGGAAGGGATGACCGTACGCAGCATCCGTACCCTTGCGGCCATCTCTGCTCACAGGAACCGACGGCGCTTCGAGATCGAGATCCCCGGATAGGTGCATGTCCGAGCGAGACGGTCAAGATTGGCTCATGCTGGCGCAGATTCGCCGGCCCTGGGGCCTCCGTGGGGAGGTCACGGTCGATGTGCACAGTGACTGGCCGGAGGAACGCTTCGTCGTTGGTGAGGCGCTGACTCTCCAGTGGAATGATGGCCGCCAGCGCCGCCAGCGCTTGCGCGCGTTCCGCCGGCACGGATCGGGCTGGTTGATGGCTTTCGATGGGGTCGACGACATCGAAACAGCGCGAACGCTTCGAGGGGCTCGCGTGGTCGCACGACGCGAGGAGCTTGGGGATCCCGAAGATGGCGTCCTGCGTACAGATCTGCTCGGTCTGGACGTGATCGATCAAGACGGCGTACGGAGGGGCGAGGTCCTCGATGTCGAGGAAGGTGTCGCCAGCGACTTGCTCGTCGTCGGCCTCGATGGCGGCGAGCAGGTTCTCGTTCCCCTCGCACGCGAGATCTGCACCGAGATTGACCTCGAGAAACGACGGATCACGATCGATCCTCCCATGGGTTTGCTCGACCCGGAGGAGGCGATCCTTCTCGAGCCGGGGGATGAGGCGTGAACAGCCCGGCGCGTCGCCCTGAGTTCGTCGTTGTAACGATCTTCCCCGAGATGTTTCCGGGGCCGCTTGGCTTCGGCGTCGTCGGCAAAGCTCTCGAGCGCGGCTTGCTCGCACTCGACGTTCGGAACCTTCGGGATTGGGCGGATCCGCCCCATCGCCAAGTGGATGACGCGACCTTCGGAGGAGGGGCGGGAATGGTGTTCAAGCCCGAACCTCTCTTTCGCGCAGTGGAGGATCTCCGGAAAGGTGCCCAACGAGATAAGACGCGCGTTGTGCTGCTCGATCCGGGCGGTCGTCCTTTCGATCAGCGCGTGGCGCAAGAGCTTGCGGGCTGCGAGCGCACGGTGTTGATTTGCGGGCGCTATGAGGGAGTGGACGGTCGCGTGCGTGAGAATCTGGTGGACGAAGAGATCTCTATCGGCGACTATGTGCTTCCTGGCGGGGAGCTACCGGCGATGGTGATAATGGAGACCGTAGCGCGGCTGATCCCGGGTGTGGTTGGAGAACCAGCATCTGTCGAGGCCGAGTCCTTTGAGGGTGGGTTGCTGGATCACCCACACTACACTCGGCCGGCGGTCTACCAAGGTATGGCGGTGCCCGAGATCCTCCTCTCGGGGCACCACGCCGATATCGCCGCCTGGCGGCAGAAAGCGGCCTACGAGCGAACACTCCGGCGGCGGCCGGATCTCCTGCGAGGCAAGACAACCCCCGCTCCGTCCGGGTCGGGTGGAGCGGAGAGGAAGAACTCATGAGCGAGGATGTGATCAGAACCATCGAGCGGGCGCAGCTCCGGAAAGAGCCTGTCCCGGATTTTCGGCCCGGCGACAGCGTGCGCGTCCACGTGCGCGTCCGGGAAGGCGAGAAGGAACGCATCCAGGTCTTCCAGGGTGTTGTCATTTCTCGCAAGCACGGTAAAGAATCGCCGCGATCGACCTTCCGCGTGCGCAAGATCTCGAGCGGAATCGGCGTGGAGCGGGTCTTCCCGGTCCACTCACCGATGGTCGCCAAGATCGAGGTGGTTCGTGCAGGCCGTGTCCGGCGCGCCAAGCTCTACTATCTGCGCGACCGTGTTGGCAAGGCCACCAAGGTCA
>CAYSMT010000615.1:0-2098 GCA_964432135.1 uncultured Acidobacteriota bacterium | reverse complement strand
GTGGCTGCTCTCGCTTTCGGACAAGAGCCGTGCCCTTGTCGTACGCCTCGGTAAGGCCCTCGAGGGGGCGGAGAGCGTGCAGCGGTCACGAGGGCGTTGGGAGGAGTTTCTCCGTGTCTCCACCATCCTGACCTGGTACGCCGATGCGCAGCCCTCCATACCGATCGAGGCGAGCGAGGAAGAACAGCTCGCGCGCATATCGCGCGACCTGCGCATCACTGAGGCCAACGATGCCTTCGCGCGTGCGATGGGCTTCTCCGCGGCGGGCGAGCTCCTGCAGCGACGCCTGGGTGAGCTGTACAATCCGAAGAGTGAGGCCATTATCGAGCTGACCCGCCGTTTCATCCGTAGCGGTTACTTCTTGGCAGACTGGTTGTTGACGGTGGAGGACGCTCGTGGCACGCGCCGCCGAACGATTGCGACCTTGATTGGTGAGCTTCGTGATGGCTGCATACGCGGCGTGTGGGGCATCTCGCAGCCGCTCACACGCTTTCGCGGGGAGTTGCAGCGAATCGAGGGAGAGGGGGAATGAGCTCCGGGGTCAGGCAAATCGGCGTGAGGTTACCCTTTGAACTGCGGCATCGCTTCGAGGAGCTCGCCGACAGCAGCGGAGTCTCGATCTCGGAGTTGCTGCGGCGCACGGTCCGTGAGTACCTTGATGACGGAGCCGAAGCCTGGCGGCGGATTGAGCAGGCCGCCGCACACGCAGCGAGTGTGCGTGGCGAGATGACGTCGCCGGAAGCCCTTGTCTACGGCGAGTGGATGAGTCGGTTGCCTCAGGTGACGCGCCGCGTGCTACGCCATTTGGGCGAGGCATTGCATGACGCGAGGCCTGGCGACGGACTCGTTCACGAGTTTTCGGAGTTCGTTGGTTTGGCCCCGACAGGGGTGTGGCGCCTGGTCTTCAACGAGCCGATCGACCTCGCTCTCCCTCCCTGCGAGCAGATAGACCTGGGGTTTCGTACCGGCATCGTAGCGGAGTCGAATGAGACGGGTGCACGCCTACTCGGCTACGGCAGCAGCAAGCTGCTCAACGGCACCCAGGCGAGCAAGATACTGCTCTTCCCTGACGCAACGAATCAGAGGGTTCTTCGGTACTTCATCGCGAATGACTATCGCGTTGTTGGAGCGCGTGTGAATGCGGTCGATACGAAGGGCATCGTGCGTCCACTGATTTGCACCCTGATGGGCACGCTTCGAGATGGATTTGCCTACGATGTCTGGGGGTTTGTCCAGGACGCCTATGAGTGCTCGGGGCACCCCTGCGCGACGGTCGCGCTCATTCTCGGCCCGGCGGGGAGTTGGTGCATTGAGCTGGACCCTCCCGTTTCGACCACTCTACCGGAGGAGGAGCAGGCTCGGCAGATCCTCGTCCGGGGGCGCTGGGGAGTTTGTTCGAATGCCTTCCTCACCTTGCATGGAATCGCTGCGAGTGATGACCTTGTGGGGCAGCCTGTCGCAGCGCTTTTCTCCGGAGCCGATGCGCGTAACCTCGAGACCTTCACGCACTTCGCGCGCTCGGGGTACGAACTTAGCGGCAAACACTTGCACGCCTCCGGAGTGCTTGCGGATCGTAC
Source organism: uncultured Acidobacteriota bacterium (assembly GCA_964432135.1). Lineage (GTDB taxonomy): Bacteria > Acidobacteriota > Polarisedimenticolia > J045 > J045 > JANTFM01. The sequence goes on along the minus strand of CAYSMT010000615.1, from coordinate 521 downwards.
GCTTCAGAACTCGATGTGTGCCCACGTGACGGGTGAGCGTCTTGTGCGCATCTGGGGCATTCAGCAGGACGTCACGGATTTCCTGTAAACTCTTGCCATACTCGTGCCGATGCGTTTCACCACGATGACGCAGGTGTCGTCAGGGCGTGGCGTTCGAAGCGTGCATTGCCACGGAAGGAGCTCATGCGCATTCTCTCGTTCAACGTCAACGGCATCCGTGCCGCCACTCGAAAAGGGATGGCCGAGTGGTTAGTGACTGAAAAAGCCGAGATTATCGGTTTGCAGGAAGTTCGCGCGCGCGAGGAGCAGATCCCTGATCAGATCCGGCAGCTTTCCGGTTGGCATCAGTACTTTGTTGCCGCGGAGCGAGCGGGGTACAGCGGCGTCGGTCTCCTCTCTCGGCGCGTGGCAGATCAGGTGGAGACCAGCCTGGGGGAACGGCGCTTCGATGTCGAAGGCCGAGTTCAGATCGCTCACTTTGGGCGCTGCGTCGTGGCCAACGTTTACTTTCCCAATGGCAA
>CAYSMT010000614.1:0-2099 GCA_964432135.1 uncultured Acidobacteriota bacterium | reverse complement strand
CCTCGATACCGGGCCACAGGTCATGCTCGGGCTCGACACTACGGGGCAATCTCTCCGTCCATAAGGCTAGCTCGCGAGCTTCATCGACCACGGTACGGCAGAGCTGACAACCCTTGAGGTGCTCCTCGAGCGCCGCGATCTCCTGCGCGCCAAGCACGCCGTCGACATATTCGTAGAGTCGACTTTCCGGGTGGCAAGCCGTCATATCAACGCCTTTCTCAGCGCAGTGCGCGCCCGATGAAGCTGCGCCTTCGATGTCCCCGTCGCCACACCGAGCAGCGTGGCGATCTCCCGATGGCGATAACCCTCGATATCATGCAAGACAAAGACCCGCCGTGCGGAGGCGGGAAGCGCCGCAATCGCGCGCTCGAGATCGATACCGAGAGAGCCGGATCCGGATGCGCCTTCATGACCTGTTGCAGGCACGAGCTCAGCAACGGCATTCTCCCGCGCACCGCGGCGAGCGGCGCTGCGTCGAGCGCTCAGCGCAAGATTGACGGCAACGCGAGCGATCCAAGCCGCAAAGCTCGTACCGATCTCGTAGCTACCGAGCTTCTGCCAGGCTCGAACGAAGGTCTCCTGAACGAGATCCTCTGCCTGAGGATGCGACCCACTCATTCGCAAGCAGATCGCAAAAACCCGGCCGCAGTGCTCCCGGTAAAGCGCCTCGAAGGCCCCAAGATCGCCCTCTTGGGCCTCGCGAACCAGCACATCCGTATCTGGTGACGTGGCACCTGTTGGCATGGCGAACGCTCTCATCAGCGCGACTTCCTCCGGGCATGTTTCGTCTCACCCAGAACAATGCCGCGCCACGAAAAAAGGTTGCACCGGCTCGTGAAGTCTCTTCAGGAGGGCGCAACGAGGAACAAGGAAAACACCGCCCCCACCGAGTCCGGGGTTGTTGCTTCCTCGGTGGCACCGCATCCTGACGTCGCCATGACGGAAGGCGCGTCTACAACCACTTCTCGAGCCAGGCGAGAACCGTTTCATGCCAGAGGATGCTATTGGCGGGCTTGAGAACCCAGTGCGTCTCGTCAGGGAAATAGAGGAACTTGCTCGGAATTCCCATGCGCTGGAGCACCGTGAAGGTCGACATACCCTGAGTCTCCACGACGCGGTAATCGAGTGCGCCGTGAATGACGAGCATGGGCGTCTTCCAGTTCTTGACGAAGTTCACCGGGTTCTGTTTCTCATAACCTTCGGGATTGTCCCAAGGCCGGCCTCGGTGGTCCCACTCAGGGAACCACAACTCCTCGGTATCGAAGTAGGCCATGCGCTCGTCGAGATTACCGTCGTGGTTGATCAGACACTTGAAACGATCAGGCCAGTTACCGGCAATCCAGTTGATCATGTAACCGCCGTAAGACGCGCCGAGCGCACCCACCCGCTCTCCATCGAGGAAGGGATACTTCGCAAGGGCTGCTGCAAGCCCCTTTTGGAGGTCCTCAAGGGGTTTGCCGCCCCAGTCGTCACCAATCGAATCAGTGAAGGCCTGTCCATAGCCGGTTGAACCATGAAAATCGATGAACACGGCCGCATAGCCGGCGCCGGCGTAGGCCTGGGGGTTCCAACGATAGTGGAAGTGGTTGCCGAAAGAACCCTGGGGCCCGCCGTGAACCAAGAAGGCCACGGGGTATTTCTTGCCGGGTGTGAAATCGACCGGCTTGAGCACCCAGCCGTAGACTGTTTCGCCGTTCCAACCCTTGAAGTGGAACTGCTCGGGCTCGCCCATCCGCGCCACCGCGATCTTGTCGGCATTCAAGGCCGTAATCGCCCGCAACGAGCTGCCATCAAAAGCCAAAGTGTGCAACTCGACCGGTGAGCGCAGGCTATCCAGACCAAAGACGAGGCGATCGACCGCCACTTCCGGCGTACCCGCACTGCCGTCGTGAAGGATCTCCCTCACCTCCGAAGTCACAACGTCGATCGCATAGAGAGAACGCTGTCCCAGGTTGGAAGCAACGGTGAAGATCGTCCGACCATCGGGCGAAAAGGTGATCGCACCGGGCGAACGATTCCACTCCGGAGCGAGTGTACGCGTCTTGCCATCGGGCCAAGCGCGCAGCTTGATGCGGAAGGCATCCGCTTCGTAGCCCGGC
>CAYSMT010000613.1:0-2103 GCA_964432135.1 uncultured Acidobacteriota bacterium | reverse complement strand
TCGAGGAGTTTTCGGTGGCTCGTTCGGCGGCCATAGAGGCGGATGCGGCCGAAGCGAAAGCGGCGAAGGCGGCGGCTTCTCGCGAGGCCACGCGCAAGATGACTCCCGTAGAGAGGGCTGAAGAGGCCTTGGCGTTGGGTGATTACGCCTTCGCTGCCGAGCAGTTCAAAGAAGCGTTCGCGGCGGAGCCGGAGAACTCAGATCTGCTTTGGAGCTATGCGGACGCGGTGGCTCGCAGCGGCGACACGGGGGCAGGCTTGCGGGCTGCGCGCAAGGTGCTCGTCGCCGATCCCTCGCGCGTCGGTGTGCGCACCAAGATGGCCCGCTGGATGGATGAGCGTGGCCAACTCTCTAGCGCCGTGCCTCTGCTCGAGGAGGAGCGTAAGCTCGATTCCAAGAATCCGAAGGTTCTCAGAATGCTTGCCGCTGCGTACGGCGAAGCAGGTCAGGAGGCGCAAGCTGCCGAGGCGACTGAGGCCTGGGTGGCCGTGGCGCCGGATAATCCTGCGGCGCTACTCGCCCTGGCGTCGCTCAAGATACGGAAAAAGGACTTCGCCGCCGCCGAGGAACTCTACACCAAGATCGCCGCCTTGGACCCCGAGGGTGCTCACAGGATGTTTTTCAACGCCGGTGCATCGATCCTCAACAAGCCTGGGGCCAAGAGCCCAGAGGAGCGAAAGCGCGCGATCTTGGCTTTCGAGAAGACCCTTGAGCTCAAGCCGGACTATCTACGTGCGCATCTCTTGGCGGGTGATACCTATCTCGGACTGGGTGATTTCGCTAAAGCGCGCGAGCACTACCTCGCATATATCAAGCAGGCACCGGCGGACGACCCACAGGTTCCCAAGATCAAAAGCATGCTCGAGGCGATTGCCGAGAAGTAGTTTCCGTTTCGGGTTGCTCGGGTTTCAGCCTTCGTCGAAGAGCAGGTACTCGGGAGCCGTCTCACGAACCCGCCGTGCGTATTTGGCGGGGAGCAGCACGAATGATTCGGGGCTTGTGCCGGGGAGCTCACAGACGGTGAGCTGGCCGTGTTCGAGTTCGCGAGCTACCTCGTCGCTGACCTCGATGAAGGGGATGCGTCCTGAGCGCGTGACGAAGTGGAAGCGTCGTGGGCCCTTCACGCCGTCGCGTCGCGCGTGATCGCTGATGAGCTGAATCACGGCCGCCCGCGTCTCTCGTTCCCCGGCCTCGTTGCGGCGTGCGGCCTCTCTCTTGCGGTCTTGTTCCCGACTTTCGAGCTGTTGGGCCAGCAGCTCGTCCGCTCGTGCTCGGCGCTCTGCGCCAACGCCGTCACGGCCGAGGCGCTTCTTTCGTGCCCGCTCCTTGTGTGCGAGCTGCTTGGCTTTCTTGTCCGAGACCAGGCCCTTCTTGATCAGCTCGTCGCGCAGCTCACCCACGGCGGCTCCTCCTCCATGCTCTCTTGGCGCAGCTTAGCCCGGATCCGATCGGGATGCTCGATGAGCGCCGGCGAATCACGGGTGGCCTCGACGAGAGATTGTCGGTACATCATGCCTGAACAGATCGGCTGAAGGGGAAGAACCAGGGCTCGGAAGCGGGTGATCACCTTGGGTTGCGAAGGGTGCCGAAAGTGGGGGAACGATGGGACGATGTTGCGCATATGGTGGCGGAGAGCATCGGCGGTTGCGCGAGGCTGCGCAACGCTGCGGAGGGGATGATCTGTGCGAGCTTCCCTTCGGCGCGGCGTCCTTTCTTTGGCCCCACGGCGAAACGATGATCGAGGCCTTGGTCACTGCAGACGGCGTGACGGTGCTGCGCGCCTATCTCGTGATCGCTCCTCGGATCGAACCCGGCCTGACGACCGAGATCGCCCTCTTCTCAGCAGGACTCAAGAGCGGTCGCCTCGAGATCGACGATGTCGGCGATGTCAGCTTTATTCAGCGTCTGCCTGGATGGCGTGCCGCGGACGAGCTTACCGCAGAGCTGAGCGCGTTTTCGGAGGAGGCTGAACGCCTTGGTGTGTTGCTCCGTGACCGTCTCGGCGGGCATTCATCGCTTGATGTGGTCATGCACGGCGTGCGCTCGCGGCTCTGCGGCTGTCCGGCGGCGGCGATGCTCGAGATCAACTAGCAGGATCACGAG
>CAYSMT010000612.1:0-2103 GCA_964432135.1 uncultured Acidobacteriota bacterium | reverse complement strand
GGCGAAGGCCTGGGCTGCCGCGGCGCTGGCGTGCTCGTCGCCGAGGCCATCGAGGATCCAGGGAATAGCCAGCGGATAGCCTGCAGCCCCCAGGGCGGCGTAGGCTGCAGTCGCGAGCTGGGGGTGTTGGAGCAGATTGCGAAAAAGCTCCAGGTCTTCTTCAGCGGCGTGTAGTCCAAGCAGCCACAAGGAGGCATCTGCACCGCGTGCTTCCTGCGCAAGCTGCTGCCGACAGACCGCGACAAGATCCGGTAACGCGAGCTGCGCTGAGCAGGCCACCCCTGCACGGCGCGTCATGGGCTCTTCGTCGTCGAGGCAACGCATGAGCAAGTCCGTGCTAAAGGGGCCTCCGAAGCGACCTGCCGCTGAGGCGAGCAGGGCCAGCGTTGCGCCCGTCGCGGAACGCAGGTCTTCGCCAAGATGGGCCGTCGTCGCGGCTCGGTGGTAGGCGAGCAGATCGGTCGCGGCAGCACGGGTCGCGAGCGCGGGAGCTTCGGACTGCTGTCGGATGGCCTCCTCATCGGATGGCTTGGCTCCCGAACGCAGTGCCAGACGTGCCGCATCCCGACGGACAGGGTCTGCGTCGGCAAGGGTTGCGATGACTTGTGCGCGTGCCGTCTCATCATCTGAGGCGAGCAAGACGCGCCCACCCGCTTCGATCACGGAGGACTCGTCGCTCTTCCAGGCGGCCTCGGCGAGGCGGAGCCCGGCATCCCTACCGATCAGTAAGGCGTCGAGATGGGCCTCGAGGCGCTCCTCGTGTGCGTCGAGCTCGTCGAGGGTCATTTCGGATGAGAAGAGCATCTCTCGGCGTTGGGCACAGAGGAAGTCAAGCTCTTCCATGTGCTCTTCGAGCACGTCGTAAAGAGGGGCGTCTGGTTCGCTTCGAATCATCTCCCGGGGAGTCTACTCGTCTCGAGGCTCCGCTGGAAGGGCGTTTGGGTTGGCGATTCGCAAGGGTTTATCATGGGTGGGCAGAGTGTCTGCTGGCCAAGGGGTCTTGGCGGTGGGCATGGCTGAGGGGTGCTAGCGATGCTCTTTCTCGAGGCAAAGGTCCACGGCCGGACCGAGCGCTGGCCACTCGGAAACGGCGCCTTCGTGTTGGGGCGTGAGAGCGCCTGCGACATCGTGATCGATGATAGCTCCGTCTCTCGCGAGCATCTGCGCGTCGAAGTCAAGGGAACGACGGTCTCGATCGAAGATCTTGGCAGCACGAACGGTTTGTGGATCGACGGCCGGCGGGTCCAGCAGGCGACCCTCGAGGTCAACCAGTGGTTTGCCGTGGGGACAGTGCTCGTGGCGACGCGGCACGGGATCTCGATGGCGTCGATGGGGGCGGGAGGTTCCGAAAGTGGGGCCCGGTTGTTGTCTCTCGAGCGTCGTGCGGTGAGGTCGGGCTCCGGTATCAGGACTCGGGAGGGTACTGTCCCGTCGGTGCACGACGAATGGTATGTGGCGTTGGTCACTTGGCTGCGCAGCGTGGTCGACCCCGAAGAACGCGTCAGCGGTTTGCTTGAACGCCTCGTGAATCGGCATGCTTTGCGGGGTGCCACCTTCCTGGCCAACGAGGACGGCGAATGGAATGTCGCCGGGAACTGGGGGGAGGCCCCGCCGGTTGAGCTATGTGCGGTCATCCCGGCGATGAGCGAGGCCGCGTGGTCGGTCGACAGCGCGACACGCTCGCTGCTGCTGCCCTTCGATTGTGAGGCTGGAGGGCGCGTCTGCCTGGTGCTGAGCCCCTGGGAGGCGCGGCAAGGGCCTTCGCCGGAGCTGGAGTTTGTCGTGTCTCTGCTGGCGTTGTCCTATCCCGCGCTTGGATCAAAACGACGCCTTCGCGAGAGACCCGTTCCAACGGAAGCCATTCCCGTGGTGGAGAACGGAGATGACGCGTTCTTCATAGCGATCGCTCCCATCACGCGACGCATGCTCGAAGACGTCGACCGTTTCGCGAGCAGTGATCTGCCCATCTTACTTCACGGTGAGTCGGGTACGGGCAAGGAGCTGCTGGCGCGCCGCCTGCACAGCCACTCTTCGCGCGCCAACGGGCCCTTTATCGCCATCAATTGCTCCGCGATCCCCTCCGATCTGCTCGAAGCGGAGCTG
>CAYSMT010000611.1:0-2111 GCA_964432135.1 uncultured Acidobacteriota bacterium | reverse complement strand
TCCTGGCGCAAGGTGCTCGGGAAGATCACGGTTCGTGCAAAGCAGCTCCAGCGAGAGCTGGCGCAGATCCGGGCAGAAAGGCGCCTGCTGTGCATCGACGAGATTCAGGTAGAACTCTGAACCGACATAGCTCGAACGCCGCTTGCGACGAGATGGCGCGCTGGGAAGCTGTCGCGGCCGTCGCCGCAAGGTAAAGAAGGCCGCGGCAGCCGTTCGAGAGAGGCGATCGTTGCTCGTGTAAAAGGGCAAGAAATCTTGTTCGGCGTCTGCGCTGGTACCATGCCCCGTGACCTTCCCGACAGAGTAGACCTCGAAATCCAGCGGACGCGTTCGATCGGGGACGATATGGTACTCGCTCATGCTCTGGTTGAGATGAATGCGGTCGGCCCGGCGCGGAAAGAGATTGATGACCGGTGTGCAGTACAACGCAAAGGAACGCTCGTCGACGCTTGACCCGAGGGCCTGATCGCTCTCATCGAGCAGGAAAATGATCTCGAGGGTACTTGCTTCGACACGTTTGACGACCGGTCCCAGGCCAGAGAGCCGAACAAACATGAAGCGATCCGCAAAAGCGAAATACTCACGCAAGAGGCGATAACCCTTAAACGATCGCAATCCAAGGGGAAGCAGTGCCTCTTCGTCGTGAAAACCTCCTCGCTCGATATGAGCAGCATCGAGCTCGACCTGCCAAGCTGGGGTCTCTCCCGGACGCAGGATCATTCCCTGGCACCTGCCGACCAGTGCCTCGTAAAGACGCATCTGCTGCTCATCTGACCCCGCCAGATAGAACGGCAGTTCGGCGAGGGCAAGCTCGGAGAAGGGTTGCCCGCCTGTCGTGCGTAGCACAACCCGCAACCCCGACTTGCACTCGGGAACCTGCCGGAGCTCGAGACGCGCCACGTCTCCCGTATGCGTAAGATATTCCGCGCTCGCCAGCTCCACGGGCCAAAGCGTCAAATCCTGGGAGCTACGAAACTCACACGCGGTCTTCTCTCCCGGAAGCAATGCGGTTCTCAGCACACTCCCCCGCTCGACGAGAAAACCTTCCGGCGGAATACCCTGTGCACGATCCGGCTCAAAATGCACGACGGCCATCGAGGGTGTCGGTGCCAGGTAGTGTGGGTAGATGATTTCGAGCAGATGCTGGGTCAGGCTTGGAAACTCGGCATCCATTTTCAGCTGGATACGTGCTGCAAGGAAAGCAAATCCCTCGAGCAGACGTTCCACATAAGGATCGGCGCAGTCGAAACCCTCGAGCGAAAGCCGGCCCGCGATCTTCGGGAACTCCTCAGCGAACTCGGCACCCATCTCACGAACACGCTGCAGCTCGTGGTTGTAGTACTTGAGCAGGCGTGGGTCCATCACTCCGCCTTCGTTCCCGCGTCATCACGGACGCTCACGGTGCCCGTCTCGAGATCCACCTCCGAGCGCAGGGAGATCGGCACGGGAGCGGGCTCCGCCCAGAGCTGGCCCTCGATCATGAAGCTCACCGCATTCCGCCCCATCTCTGCCTCCGGCACCTCCACGCGAACCCGGACGGTGCGCGCCACGATCCGCGGCTCGAAATCGAGGATCGAGCGACGAATCTCCGCCTCGAGACGGGCGGAATCAAGCCCCGCGGAGGTCAACCCGACGAGATCCGGTACGCCGTAGTTGATCACGGAATGCGCCGCATCCTCCGCCCCATCGAAGCTGTCTTCATCTCCAAGCCGCGAGGTGTTGAGCAACCAACCCACATCGCGAAGCACTGTCTTGCGTAACTCGTCGATAGTCAGCTCCACTCGATCCCTGGCTTCGCTTCGCGCCGCAGGACGATCGTCGAGCAAACGATCGAGCAGCGATGCCCGCAGCGGCTCGCCCGCAGATCGTCTTGGCGATCGGCTCATTCCGCCGTGGCCGCGTGCTCGAAACGAATCACGCGAACATCCATCAATGGGAACTCGCCGGTGTCGGTCGCGAACATGCGTTGCCCGACACCCCGCCAGGCATCCGAGCCGCAGGCAAGCCACTCTGTCTTGCGAGCAAGGCGTACCAGTGGATCCGTAGCATCCGCTGAACCCACATAACGCGAAGGAATCATCCCGATCGCCTCGCCGCCATTTTGCCAGACG
>CAYSMT010000610.1:0-2123 GCA_964432135.1 uncultured Acidobacteriota bacterium | reverse complement strand
AACGGGCTGACCGGGCAGGGTGCTTGGGAGCTCGGAAGCCTCTTGACTCAGGATGAGCGGGAGGTCGACACCTTGATCGGCAAGAAGTTGCGTTTCTCGATGCCTTCGGCCCTGTGTTCGTACTGTCTTGGGGAGACGCGCATCGGCGAGACCTACCAGATGGGCAACGTACGCAAGATCAAGATCGACTGACGGGTTAGGGAGCGAACCGTGCCAACCGTAGAAGCCATTCGCCAGCGCATCATTCGGGATTTGCTCGAGGAGTATCCTTTTGTTGCCGCGTTTTTCGAGAGCAATTGCATCGAGATCAATGACCAACAGGAGCGCAGCGTTGGTGCCCTCTTCGAAGAGATGCAGCGCAATTCGGACGAGGACGACCCCTTCGACGACGAACTCAACACGCGCCAACTCTGCGAGTACATCGAGCAGATGTTGGCTTTCCTCTCCGATGATCAGGAGCAGGTACGTGTGCTGACGATCCTCCCCGGGACCGACAAGGATGGTCAAGAGGAAGGTTTCGATAAGATTCGTATTCAGGCTGGGGAGACGGTGTGCATCGTGGGGCCTACGGGTTCGGGCAAGAGCCGTTTGCTCGGTGATATCGAGTGGGTCGCCCAGGCCGACACGCCGACGGGCCGTCGGATCCTGCTCAACGACGAAGTACCCGACCCGAAGTGGCGCTTCTCTCCGACACATAAGCTCGTTGCGCAGCTTTCACAGAACATGAACTTCGTGATGGATCTGAGCGTCGCTGAGTTCATTGATTTGCACGCGGAAAGCCGCATGATCAGCAACGCAGAGGAGGTCGCTGCAAAAATACTCGAGGAGGCGAATCGCCTCGCCGGAGAGAGCTTTTCGCCCCAGACACCGATCACGGGCTTGAGCGGAGGACAGTCTCGCGCGTTGATGATCGCGGATACGGCGATCCTCAGTCGTTCGCCGATTGTGCTGATCGACGAGATTGAGAACGCCGGAATCGATCGGCGCAAGGCGCTCGACCTGCTGCTTTCCGAGGAGAAGATTGTCTTGATGGCGACCCATGATCCCATGCTTGCCTTGCTCGGTGGGCGGCGTTTAGTCATTGGCAACGGTGGGATCAGTGCGGTGGTCGAGACCACAGAGCAGGAGCGCGGGATTCTCACCGAGCTGACAGCGATCGATGAGAGGATGCAGGGCCTGCGTCATCAGCTTCGGCACGGACAGCGGCTCGGGTAGGCATTCCGTCGCCAAGAGAAAGCAAGGGAGAACACAGATGCATGATGGTTGTTCAGGGTCCTTTACTTCCGGAAAGCAGGTTGTCGACAAGGTACGAATGATGGGCTTCAACCTCCAGCCCATGCCCATTCCGCTGACGATTGGCTGTGTGGAATGTGGCGAGGACTTCCTGATGGAACGCTTCGAGGGGCAGTGCCCGAAGTGTCGCATGGTTTATGGGGTTACGCCTTGCCACGCCTTCGATCCCGCCAACGTAGCGGCCGCCGGTATCGATTACTGAGCGCTTCCGTTGCTTGTGCAGATGCGTGATGCTTGTGCGGCCCCTGCGAGGCGCGTCGCTGGGGGAGGGTATGGTCATACCGCCCGGCAGCTCTTCCGGAGTGTGATAGGAGTGGAAATCCCGCGGCGCGCCTGACAGAATTCCGCCCGGAGGAACGCGCCACGCCTCCGGGGATGCCAGATGCCTGAACTGATCCTCACAAAAGGGGCCTACGAAACCAAACCCGTGCGGCGCGGTGTGCTCGCTACGCTCTCGCCCTCCCTCGCGTTCTACGCGGCCTTCCTCCCGATCGTCTTTCGCTCGGCGGCGATGGCCCGGCGAGGTGTCTATGACGACGATGCCTGGCGATCGAGCAGTGTCGATGTTATCCGTGCGCTCGAGCAGGTCGGTTGCTGCTTCGAGGTCGAGGGAGCCGACCACCTACGGGAGACTCAGGGGCCTTGTGTCATTGTGGGCAACCACATGAGCATGCTCGAGACCGTCGCTTTGCCGAGCATCGTCGTGCCTTACATGCGGGTGACCTTCGTCGTCAAGCAAAGCTTGGTCGAGTATCCCGTGTTCAAGCATGTCATGCGGTCTCGGGATACGATCACGGTGACGAGAGAGCGTCCCCGTGCCGACCTCAAGG
>CAYSMT010000609.1:0-2128 GCA_964432135.1 uncultured Acidobacteriota bacterium | reverse complement strand
ACGCGTTGGCATGAACCTCTTCTCGCGCTTGCCTTACTCGGTGGCCAGCCACTACCGCACCGGCTACCGACGCCGGCTCGCCGAGTTAATCGCGCAACACCACTACGCGCTGGTGCATGTCGAGTGGTCTCCCTACGCTCACTACCTGCAAAAAGACCCGCTACCATGGGTGGTCTCGGCACATAACCTCGAGTCCCAGATCTGGTCGCGCATGGCGGAGCAGCAGACGAACGCGACAAAGCGTGCCTTCGTGAAGTTGCAAGCTCGGCGCATGTTGCGCTTTGAACGGCACACCTTCACCCGAGCGCGTTGGGCCACTGCGGTCAGCGAGGAGGACGCACGCGCCTTGAGAGAACTCGGCTGCACGAGGGTCGATGTCGTACCGAACGGCGTCGACATCAACTTCTTCAAGCTTGAGCCACATCCACCAGAGGAACCACACACGTTGGTCTTCACGGGATCGATGGACTGGCGCCCTAATCAGGATGCCGTGATCTTCTTCGTGGAGCAGATCCTGCCGCCCTTGGCACAACGCGGCGCGTTCCGCCTGCTCGTTGTCGGGCGTAATCCCCCGGAGTGGCTCAGAGAACATTGCCGGAAACATTCACAAGTCGAGCTCACGGGAACGGTGGATGACGTGCGACCCTTCATGGCCCGCGGAGCCGTGTTCGTGGTCCCCCTACGCATTGGTGGCGGGAGTCGTCTGAAGATCCTTGAAGCTTTCTCGATGTCTCGTGCCGTCGTCTCGACTCGGGTGGGTGCCGAGGGACTTGACGTCGAGGAAGGCCAACATCTGCTGCTTGCAGATAATGCGGAGGCTTTCGTCGAGGCCGTCGTTTCGTTGCGCAATGATACCGCTCGCAGACGCATGCTGGGCGACGCGGGGCGGCAACTCGTCGAGGAACGTTACTCTTGGCCGAGTATCGCCCAGCGACAGAGCGCGCTGTGGCGAGAAGCCATCGGATGAGCGCGGTCATGGACCGCCTGCGGTATCGCGAACGGGCTGCGCGAGTGGGTTTTGTTATCGACACCCTCCAGCCAGGAAGTGGGACAGAGAACCAGCTTCTTTTGCTGCTGCGCCACTTCGACCGTCAACGTACCGTACCTGCTCTGTGCTGTTTGTGGGACAATCCAGCGTTAGACGGCTTGGACGCAGGCTGTAGGGTCGAGCTGCTCGACTTCCATCGCCTTTACTCCACAAGAGGTCTACGTGGGCTTTCCCGCCTGCGCTCTTGGGTGCGCCGGGAGATGCTCGACCTCGTTGTCACTTTCTTCCGCGATGCGAACCTCGCCGGAACGATCGGCGGATGGAGTACGGGGACCCCGGTGATCTCGAGTCGGCGAAACCTCGGTCAGGGCTATTGGCATACGCGCTGGGAGCTCACCAAGCTCCGGGCGCTCAATCGCCTGACGAGCGGCTATGTAGCAAACTCGCGAGCTGTCGCGGACTACACCGCACGGGTCGAAGGGGTCGATCCGAAGCTGATCGAAGTCATCCCAAACGCGATTGATATCGACCGCTTCCGGCCTGCACGCGCGGGGGAGCGTGCGAAGCTACGCATGGAGCTGGGCTTCCTAGCAAACGAACTCTTGATCTGCTGCGTGGCCAACCTGCGTCCCATCAAGGGGCACGATCTACTGCTCGACGCCTTTGCACGTGTGTTGACCACCTTTCCGGACGCAATGCCTCGCTTGCTGCTCGTCGGAGAAGGCAACGAACGACAGCGGCTCGAGCTGCGCTGCCGTGAGCTGGGCATTGCTGGACGGGTCACCTTCCTCGGCTGTCGTACAGACGGAGAGCGCGTGCTGCGCTGCGCCGACATCGGCGTGCTTTCCTCGAAAGCCGAAAGCCTGAGCAACGCTTTGCTCGAATACTTGGCCAGCGGTCTTCCCGCTGTCGCGACGCAGGTCGGTGGCAACCACGAGCTGGTCATTGACGGCGAAACGGGACGTCTCGTACCGCCGGCGGATGTCGGCGCGATGGCCGCCGCCTTGGAAGAACTCTTGAAAGATGAACACACGCGCAAGCAGCTCGGCCGCAACGCCCGCCGTACGGCCGAGCGACGCTTCTCCATACCGGCCGTGCTCGACCACTGGCACGACTTCTTCGCGCAGCAGGCCGGGCTCT
>CAYSMT010000608.1:0-2137 GCA_964432135.1 uncultured Acidobacteriota bacterium | reverse complement strand
TGCCCACTGGCACGCTGCACCTGGGCAACTACTTCGGCGCCATCGAGCAGCATATTCGCCTTCAGGAGGAGGCTGCCGACCCGGCTGGCGCGTTCTATTTCATTGCGGATTATCACGCATTGACGACCATCAAGAACCCGGCAACCCTCAGACGCCTCACCCGCGAGGTGGCGCTGGATTACCTTGCGCTAGGGCTCGATCCGCACAAAGCGACTTTCTTTCGTCAGTCCGACCTTCCAGAGGTCACGGAATGCACCTGGCTGTTGATGTGCTGCATCGGTATGGGCCTTCTGGAACGTGCCCACAGCTATAAAGACAAGATCTCGCGAGGCATCAAGCCGAGCGTAGGCCTATTCGCTTACCCGGTCCTGATGGCCTCGGACATTCTGATCTACCGCTCGAACATCGTTCCCGTTGGCAAAGATCAGCAGCAACATGTCGAGATGGCCCAGGACATGGCGACGGCCTTCAACGCGGCCTTCGGATGCGAGACCTTTGTCCGCCCGGAGTGGCGCTTCGGTGCCGGCGAGCGCGTACCAGGCCTCGACGGCGAGAAGATGAGCAAGAGCTACGACAACACGATTCCGATCTTCATGCCCGCCGAGATGAGCGATAAGAAGGTCTTCAAGAACTACTTTGCGCGCATCGTGACCGACAGTAAAGGCGTCAACGAAGCAAAGGATCCGAATGACACTTTGATGCAGATCTACAGCCTGCTCGATCCCGCGGAGGCAGCCGAGTTCCAACCGATCTACACTCGCGGGGGCGTCGGTTACGGAGAGGCCAAGAGGCGAATTCACGAGGCCTACAAGCGACGCTTTGCTGCGCTGCGGGACAAGCGGGCGCAACTCGCCGGAGATCCGGCCACCGTCGAAGACATCCTGGCAACGGGAGCTCGCCGCGCGAGAGAGACCGCACGCGTCGTGCTCGACGACGCGCGGAGCGCCTGTGGGCTCGCGAGCCCGCAGGGCTAGTCAACTCATTGTGATGCAAAACAGCCCGCGCCCTCACGGGCGCCGGGCCGAAAGCAGATCACATCGCAGCCGAAGACTCAGGCTTCGTACTTGCCTCCCCCAACGGCTCGGCCGGGCAGGAAGGCCTTGAGGTAGTCGAAGTTCATCCGGGCGATCGATGAGATGGAAATGCCTTTCGGGCAAGCCACCTCACAGGCGGTGTAGTTGGTGCAAGCGCCGAAGCTCTCCTCCTCCGCCACGGCGACCATCGCGCGCACACGGCGGTCGGCCTCGGCAGCACCCTGGGGCAAGAGCGAAAGCTGAGAGATCTTCGCCCCCATGAAGAGCATCGGAGCGCCATTGGGACAGGCCGCGATGCAGGCGCCGCAGCCAATACACTCCGCGTAGTCCATCGCGAGATCGGCGACATCCTTGGGAATCGGGATCGCGTTGGCGTCGGGGGCGCTGCCCGTATTGATGGAAACAAACCCTCCCGCCTGGACGATGCGATCGAGCGAAGCGCGATCGACGATGAGATCTCTCATCACCGGGAAGGCACGTGAACGCCAAGGCTCGATGACAATCTCGTCTCCATCCTTGAAGTTACGCATGTGGAGCTGACAAAGCGTCGTCCCCGGGAATCCCCCATGGGGCCGGCCGTTGACCACGGCTCCGCAGCAACCGCAGATGCCTTCACGGCAGTCGTGCTCGAAGGCGACGGGATCTTTTCCCTGATCGATCAGTTGTTGGTTGAGGACGTCGAGCATCTCCAGAAAAGACATGTGCTCATTGACCTGATCGAGCGAGAAGGTCTCGAAGCGCCCCTTGTCATCGGCATTTTTCTGCCGCCAGATATGCAGGATCAGCTTCATTACTTGTAGCTCCTCTGGGTCGGGGTCACCTCTTCAAAGACCAGCGGTTCAACGTGGCGCTGCGGCTCGACCTCCCGCCCGATGTACTCCCACACCGCCACGTGCTGGAAGTTCTCGTCGTCCCTACGGGCCTCACCTTCTGCGCTCTGGTGCTCCTCGCGGAAATGCCCGCCGCAGGACTCCTCACGCGTGAGCGCATCACGGGCCATCAGCTCGGCAAGCTCGAGATAGTCAGCGACACGAGCTGCCTTCTCAAGCTCTTGGTTGATCTCACCCGTGGAACCGGGGATACGCAGTCTTTCCCAGAACTCG
>CAYSMT010000607.1:0-2144 GCA_964432135.1 uncultured Acidobacteriota bacterium | reverse complement strand
CGCCATGTCCTTTGTGCTCGGCTGGGCGAACAACGCCTTTTATGTCGAAGTCGACCCGAAGATCGTGCAGTGCAACGACGTTCTTCCTGGCGCGAACTGCGGCGGCTGTGGCTATGTCGGCTGCAACGAGTACGCGGAGGCCGTCGTCCTCAAAGGCGAAGCCGTGACCAAGTGTCCCGTCGGAGGTGCCGACTGTGCAGCGGGGCTCGCCCAGGTCATGGGCGTCGAGGTCGAGCAGAGCTGGCCCTTCAAGGCCGTCGTCCACTGCGGCGCCAACACCAACCAGCGGCTCTTGCGCAACGTCTACCACGGCGAGAAGACCTGCGTAGCGGCCAACGTGATTTCCGGCATCCAAGGCTGTACCTATGGTTGCCTCGGTTTCGGCGACTGCGTCGAGGCCTGTCATTTCCAGGCCATCCGCATGGTCGAGGGCGTCCCGGAGGTGCTCTACGATCCCTGCACCGGTTGCGGGGCATGCGCCGAGGTCTGTCCGCGCAACATCATCACCATGGTGCCCTTCAAGGCCTCGGAAATGCTCGTCGTCGCCTGTTCGAACAAGGACTTTGGTGCCGAGGTCAAAAAGGTCTGCACGATCGGCTGCACAGGCTGCAAGGCCTGCTCGAAAGCCAACGACCTGTTCACGATGGAAGGCAACCTGCCCATTCTCAACTACGACAACTACAATCCCAACGATGTCGACTTCTCGCTCGCCCTCGACCGCTGCAAGATGGAAAGCCTCGTCTGGGTCGGTATCCCGACCGAAGCACACAAAGAAGCCACGAAGGACATCGAGCTTCCCGAACGCATTGAGGCCGACTTCAAAACGACGGTCGACGAAACAGAGTGGCGCGGTTGAAACCCCATTTGTGAGAGTGAGTTTATTTCAACGCCAACGCGCTAACCAACTCGCCAGCTCCGCTGCGCCAGTCCAACGCGAAAGCCCGAGGTAGCCTCCCGCGTAAATCGAAAGCACGATCCCGGCACTGAGCAGCACATGCATCGCGGGCAACGCGCTCCAGACCAGCATCGCCGGCACCGCTGCCAATGACGCCAGACCAATCATGCGCGTTGCAGCCACCACTGGAAAAGTAAACTCAGGCAATCGCGAGCGTAGGGCGAAACGCAGAGCAAAGAGCTCGACCCAAGCACCCAGGCTCGCTGCAAGCGAGAGGCCTAGCGCGCCGAGGCGCAGAGTGCCTGCACCCTCCACCGCAACGAATGACGCCAGTGAGGTCCGATCGAGAGCAAACATCAATCCCAGAGCGGCGAAAGCCGAAATACTGACGCGCACGATGGCGATGCGAGCTGGCGTGCGCGTATCCGAAAGCGCGAAAAAGGCGTTCTGAACGAGACGCGTCCAGGTCGTTGCGACGAGCCCCAAGGTGTAACCGCAGAGCACCAAGAAGACGAGCCAATTGTGAGCCAGGCTGAAGTCACCCCCACGAGAGCGATAAAGCGCGCCGACAACCAAAAAACCAAAACACAGGTAGCCGATGACGGTTGGGACAATCAGAAAGGACATCTGCCGCAGCGAACGGCGGAGGCGCGCGACGAATGCGGCGCGCGAGGCACCATCGCGCTGGCGCGAAAGCTCAGGCAGCTCGGCCGCCGCGACGCTCATCCCGAACAGGCTCACTGGAAGGAGATAGAGCGTCGCGGCCCAGCGCACCGCACCGACAGCGCCGACGGCGATCAGTGTCGCCAAGAAACCGTCGAGTAGACTGCTGATCTGGTAGGCACCGCGACCCGCGATGACCGGCCCGACGGCCCGCAACGCCTCGCGCACCCCGGCGATACGGGTGGACAATCCAAGGCGCAACCCCTTGGCGAGACGCAAAACAAGGGGAACTTGGACCAGAAACTGCAGCAACCCGCCGGCGAGCGCCCCATAACAAGCTGCGAAGAAGAGTCGATGCTCGAGCCCCTCCGCACCGAAATCGTAGAACCCTAACGCGGCCAGCACGAGTGCCGCGATAATGGCACTATTCCAGAGCACCGGCGCGACGTAGGCGAGGAAGAAACGTCGATGGGAGTTGAGCACGCCAAGAGCCCAGGCCGAGAGCACGAGCAAGGCGGTCATCGGGAAGATGATACGTACGGCCGCCACCGCGAGGGGGAAGCGATCGACGAGCTGCTCTCCGGCC
>CAYSMT010000606.1:0-2146 GCA_964432135.1 uncultured Acidobacteriota bacterium | reverse complement strand
GAGATCCCCGGCATTGCCGAGAAGGTCCGGTGCGGCGAGCACGCCGAGGTGGAGAGCTCGCTGAAGCTGTTGCTCGACGGACTGATCTCCCTGACGCGGCTCTCCGTAGACTTGGCTTCGCTTCAACTCGTCTCGCCCGAGCGAACGGGCGAGAATGGTGGGCTCGAGGAGATGAAAGGCGAGGTTCAGGCGCTTGTCGAGGCGCAGCAAGCCCGGGACTGGCCCGGTGTCGCGAGCGTGATTGAAACCCGCATTGCCTCTCGAATCACGGCCTGGATGGAGCACTTCCACGCGCAGACCGAGGCGCTACGTCTTGTCAGTTGATCGGTTCGAGCACAGAGCGGGTCGACTCGACCCAGCGTACGACGCGCTCGAGCTCGGGCAGCAGCTCAGACTCCGGCGCACCATCAGCGAGACCCCGGGAAAAGTTCGCCAACCCCTCGTAGAGGACGATCTGAGAGCCGGCGAGCAGATCTGCGGGCTCATCGGGAAAGGCACTGAGCTGGAAGATGGCGAGGTCAGAGAAGGTTCCCATCAGGTAGCCCCCGGGGGTCTTCCACCCGATGATCAGGTTCAGTGAGCCTGGCAGAACGATCTCGAACTCGGCCGCGCCCAGCCAGCCCTCGAGCTGGTCGATGGCGTGCTCCGTCGTCGAGGTGGCTTCGATCAGCAGAGAGACTTGGACGAGCCCGTCCTCCTCGGGGTGGAAGTAGAAGTCGCCGTCGAGCACCCGCAATCCAGAGGGGGCGGGGAGCACGCCACCTTCCAGCTCCGCCCGTCTTTCTGTCAGCGCCGCATGCAGGTAGATGTCATCGCGCGCCTGAACACGTCCCGTTGAGGGGAGGGAGACGATCTGACGCAATTCGCCGATGCTGGCGCCGAGGGAGATGCGAAACGGCGCCAGGGGTCCCCCCGTTTCGTCGCCGAGACGGGCTCCGATCTCGTCGAGGCGGACCAGGGGTGTCGCGGCCTTGTTTTGAATGCGGATCGTCGTCATTCCACCCTGAACGACAGACGAAAAAACGACGATAAAGACCGTGCCAAGAGTCAGGAAACGGCTCTTTACTCCGAGAACCCTGCTTAGTCTTCCGGTCAAGGGGGCGCTTCTCCCTAATGGTCGTCTCCGGAAGGCCATCTCCCAGATGGCCGGAAAAGTACCGGCAAGCCCTGGGGAGGCAAGGGGCTTTCCTTTCTGGGGGAGGGATCGGACGCCATTGGCATGGCGTGGATACCCTCGTCGGAGCGTTGTTGGCGTCTCTGTGCCCAGGAGGACAGAATGGCCGCGCTCACGAACCCCCATGGAGGTGCTTTCGATGCGCTTCGGCCGCCTGCGATGGTCTGTCCTGCTTTCCGCCCTCGTCCTTCTCGCCGCGTCCCATGACGTCCGCGCGCAGGCTGCGCCGAGCGGTCGCCTGGCCTTGACCATCGGAGATCTCCATCGCGTCACGATTGTTTCGGTGCAGGGCCGGACCTTGGCCGAGATTCCCGTTGGTGTGCAGCCTCGGGGAATGGTCGTGCGCGAGGGCAAGCTCTACGTCGCTAATCGAGGCACGGGAAACGGCCCGGGGTCGAGCCTGAGCGTGATCGATCTCGCGTCGTTGCGCCCCGAGCGGACGATCTACGCTTGCCAGGCCTGTGCGCCCTACGATCTGGCCTTCGACGCTCGAGGCCGACTGTGGTTTAGCGGACAGAACGATAAGGCCGTTTACTGGATGCCTCCTCCCTACGAACATCCGGGCGGGTCGATCATCCTCGCCTGGGGTTGGCCCACCGAGCTTGCCGCCGCCGGAGAGACCGCTTTGCTCGTCGTCGGCATGCGTGCGACGGACGACTTTGCGGTTATCGATACCGCGGCACTGAGCTTCGAGAGAGTGGGCATCGGCCCCCATCCGAGCAGCGTCTTCCCGCGTCCCGGGCATGGCGAAGCGTGGATCGCCGCCAATCCGATGGGTTTTTTGGAGCGTGTGAGCCCCGGAGGTGACGGGGCTGCTCCTGAGCTCGAGTCTTTCAAAGTACTCAATCTGATTTCGGACGCGGCTTTCATGCCCGACGGAGAACGTATCGCGCTGAGCTCACATAAGCCCATGCTAGTTGGGTTGCTTGATGCGGCGAGTCACGAGGCTTTGTCGCGACTTGACTTCGAGAC
>CAYSMT010000605.1:0-2150 GCA_964432135.1 uncultured Acidobacteriota bacterium | reverse complement strand
GAGCAAACGCGCGATGGCAGGTCGGTCCGCGGGGGAAAGCTGCGAGCGCAGCAGCGGCAAGATGCTCATGCGAAGTATCGCCGCGAGTTCGCGCGGAGCAGCGGGAACAGCCACGATCGTCGTGTGACCGGCCTTGGCAAGCAGGCCCGGCGCGGTGCCAACGCTGTTCGCGAGCAGCCGAGCGCCTCGTGGACGCATGGCTTGGCGACGCGCGGCCTCGGGAAGCCGGCGTCCTCTCTCTCTGTAGCGAGCCTCAAGGCGCTCGAGGGCCTCGGGATCGAGCTCGAGCTCTTGCTCCAAAGCGGCCGCGATCGCTTCGCGCGTGAGCTCATCCGCCGCCAGCCCCAGCCCACCTGAAAGCACGAGCAGATCCACCTCCCGTCGGCGCGCCTCGTGGACGACGTGGGAGATGGCCGCGAGGTTACCAGGAACGATCTGCCGACCAGCGATCTCGAAACCGATCTGGCGTAAGCTCCGCGCCAGGAGGGCTCCATTCGTGTCTTCCCGCGAGCCGTCGAGCAACTCATCGCCGACGGTCACGACCAGTCCCTTCGGTCGGTTCATCCTCCCTTTCCCTCTGAGGCATCGCTTTCCCCGGGAAAAGCCGTATCGGCCGTGGGCGTGATGAGCTCTCGAGGCAGCATGCGCAGGAAGCGGGCGATGTACTCGGCCGCCGATCCCAGCGCGAAGAGCATCGAGATCCACAGCAGGAAGACGCCGAGCCCCCCCGGAAGCGCCCAGCGCTGCAAGGTCGGATGGAAGATCAGGACGATGACCGCCACGGCCTGACTGATCGTTTTCAACTTACCCCAGGGAGAAGCCGGCAGAACGACACCACTGGCCGCCAGAACAGCGCGTAGACCCGAGACGACGAACTCACGTCCCACGATGATAACGACCATCCATGCCGGAGCGACGCCCATCTCGACCAGTGATATGAACGCACCGGACATCAGGAGCTTGTCGGCGATCGGATCGAGCAGTGTGCCCAGGGTCGTCACCTGGTTACGCCGGCGCGCGAGATAGCCATCAAGAATGTCGCTGAGCGTGGCGAGCAGGAAGATCGCCCCGGCGAGGAGCTCACGTGGAGCAGGGCTCGCCGTACCGAAGAAGGGGCTATCCGCGAGCTTCCATGGGGGCGCCAGCAACACGACCACCAGGAAAGGGACGAGGAAGATCCTCGCAATCGTCAGGACCGTGGGAAGATTCATCGCTCCGCCGAGGGAAGCTGGGCTATCCCGGAGTATCTGGCCGGGCCGCGATGGCTATCGCGCTCCTTCCGCTTTTCCGAACGCTCCAGGTGGGGTGGGCATCGTCGTGAGGCGGCAGGCTAGCACGCGCCGGAAGCGACCTGCAATACGCCCGGAGGCACCCGTGCGGATGTGTGGCTTGTTCGCCTCGCGGTCGGCAGCGCAGGTCGGGTGAGGAACGAGGACGAATATACAGCGGAAGTACGACTTCCAGGAACGCCCAGAAAACGCAAACACCGGGACGCTCCGGCGCTTGCCCCCGGCTCTGTTTGAGCGTACTTGCTAGAAGCGAACCCCAGGCCACGAAGGGGGCGCCACGTGGGCTATGAAGAGCATCACCGCCCCAAGATGCGGGCGGGGGCGGGACAAGATGGGCGCAACGGGTAAGAGCACTTCGATGGCACAAACCCTTCTCGGCACCGATGGTGCTGGCGGGGGCTATCCCGGGCTCTCAGACGCCATCTTCCGCCGCGCCCTCGAGCAGAGTCATCCCGACGCCCTGCGGGAGGCCGCCCGCGCCACGGCGGGCGCGCTGAGCCCGCTGGCCGAGCAGGCCCATGCCGCGGTCGCTATCCTCTTCTATGACATGCTGCGCCAGATGGCGGAAAGGCTGGAGTTTCACCGCGGTGCTTTGCCCGAGACACAGCGCATCGCCTGGATGTCGGGGCTTGGCGCGGCCACAGAAGAGCACGCGCTGCGCCGTTTTTTCCTCGTCGAGGTCGATGCCTTACTTTCGCGTATTAGCCGCCCCTCGCGGCGAATCAACCCGATCGTCATTCGAGCACGTGCCTTCATCGAGTCTCACTTTGCCGAAACAATCTCTCTCTCTCGTGTCGCCGACGAACTCGGCGTAGCGCGCAACTACCTCTCATCGCTCTTCCGCAAGGAGTGCGAGCAGAC
>CAYSMT010000604.1:0-2153 GCA_964432135.1 uncultured Acidobacteriota bacterium | reverse complement strand
CCCCCACCTTCCACGACGCCACCCGCTCTCCAAGCGATTGCCGGTGACGCAAGTAGGAAGGGAATACGAACGGATTTCGGCACCGAGGCGAAACAAGATGACGAGTAGCCCCCACAGTGATGAGGTCGCCAGCAACCTCGCCGACAAGCTCACGACGCTGCGCGAACGGCACGCCGGGCTTCCCGAGGCCGAAAGACTCAAGCTGCTGCGCAGCGCTCTCGATGCGGAACTCAAAGCGAGCCCCGCCGAGCTCTGTGCCGAGCTCACCGAACGTTTGAAAGAACAGCTCGTTGCGCGCGCCAAAGAGCGCTCGGAACGGCTTCAAAGCCTCGAGAGAGAGATAGCCAAGCTACGCAGTGAGAACTCTCGTCTCGAGGATCAGGCACGGACGACCGCGGGTAAAGAGGCCGAACTCGCTCAACGCGAAGCGAAGCTCCGCGAACAATCCGACTCCCTCGAAGCGCAAGGCCGCACGCTAGCGGAACAAAAACGCACCCTTGAAGAAGCCCAGCGCAAGACCACCGCCATAGAAAATCAGCTCGCCGAACGAGAAATGCGCATCAAGGAACTCACCGCAGGTGCCTCCGAAGCCCAGGAAAAGATCCACTCGCTCGAGACCGAGCAACAACGTCTGGCCGCCGAAGCGACCAAGCTCGCCGCGCAGCGGCGCCAGCTCGAAGAGCAGCTATCCCAGGCCGTTGCAACGGATGGAGGCAGCATCGACCCCCTCTCGCCCGCCGCCGGGGGGACGACGCTCTTGCAACGGCTGCGGGAAGCGCTGCGCGCCTCGGCCGAGGGCCAAGCGATCGCTGCCGAGAGCCTCCCCCTTCCCGAGGACGTCAGCCGGCTCTTCGAACTCATGCAACAACTTCTGCGCTTCTCCCTGGAGTTCGACCGTGGCGTTCAGGCCTTCCTGATGGAGCTGCAGATCGGACCCGCGATGGACACCGTCCAGGTGCGCAGCTATCACCGTCAAGTCGCCAAGCGCTTTTGCGACTGCCTCGACAACAAGGAAGGCTCGATCGCCTCTCTCGACGAGCTCCTCGAGCGCAACCGGCGCTTCCTGATCATGCTTAATGAGGCCTATCGTGCCGCGATTCCCAGGGGCTCCGTTGATCTCCTGGAAGAGCTCGACCCGGACAAGGCGCTGGCGCAGACCAAGGGAAAGGGGCTGCTGCGCCTGACCAACTACGAAGAAGCCTACAAGAGGCTTTCAACGAAGTGGGAGGATCTGCACGGCCTTCCTCCCTCCGAGTTGCTCGTACGTTTTTTCACAGAGGCCTTCCAGGACGAGTTACGCCGACGCGTCGACTGACGACACCGCCGATCAGGCGTCCGGACGAGGCTCCTGCGCGGCAGGATGGAGCTGAGCCGTGCCCGCGGGAATCTCCGCCGGCACACCGAAGAGATAACCCTGGCCGAGATCGATGCCACGCAGCTTGAGCCACTCCCATTCGGCCCGGGTTTCGACACCCAAGGCGATGGAAGCGACCTCGAGCTGGCGGCACAGGCTGACAATGGCTTCGATAGCCTCTTGGCGGAAGGGATCCTTATCCACCGAGCGCACGAGGTGCCGGTCGAACTTCACGTAGCCTGGCCTGAGCGCTTGCAGCAGATCGAAGAACTCAGGAGTTTCGCTAAAGTCGTCGATGGCGATGCCAAAGCCCGCCTCCCGACAACGCGAGAGAGATGCCTTCAACCCGGAATCATCGAAACCCGGGACGGGACGACCGACCTCCAGGACAATCCGGCGAGGGTCCAGCCCCTGGATTCGGGCAGCTTCGAGAGTCGCTGCGCAGAAGCTCTCACCCTCGCAGATCGCCTCCCTGCGGCAGTTCACGAAAATGGCTCCCTCGGTGACACTGGCGGCCGCATGCCTTAGCGCTGTCTGACGCGCCGCCAGGTCGAGTTCGACCAAGAGATCAACCTCGAGCGCGGCATCGAGTAGACGATCGGGGAAGACGAGGTCGTCTCCCTTCGCCACGCCGCGCAGCAGAACCTCGTAACCGCCGATCCTCCTCGGCTCCTCAAGAAGCACGATGGGCTGAAAACGCACGCGCAGGCGTTTGTCCTCGATCATTTCCAACAGCTCGCGTCCCCACCGTCGAGCCAGAATGCGTCGCAGGGGTTCGGGCTGCAGCAGCTCAGCAGCC
>CAYSMT010000603.1:0-2154 GCA_964432135.1 uncultured Acidobacteriota bacterium | reverse complement strand
TTAACGCGAGTGCCGAAAGCCTGGTCGATCCGGACTGGGGTTCTCCGGAAACCCTCGCCGCCCTTCGACGCGTCGGTCTCGACCCCGGTTGTGTCGTTCTCGATGTTTGCGAGAGTGAAATCGGTCCCGACCCGCTGGTTTTTCGTGCGCCCATCGACGCGTTGCGCAGCCAGGGATATCGCCTCTCGATCGATGACGTCGGTTCGAGTTCGCGTTCGGCCTTGATCGTGGAGAAGTTGCGGCCAGACTTCTTGAAGTTTGATCTGACCCTGGTGCGCGGTCTCGAGAACGACCGGTTGCGACGCGAGCTTGTCCGTTCGCTCGTCCAGCTCGCGGAGCGCGCTGGGGCGCGTCTCGTTGCGGAGCGGGTCGAGACTCTCGCAGAGCGCCAGTCGCTGATCGAATGCGGTGCACGCTGGGGACAGGGCTATCTCTTCGCGGCGGAGAGCACGGGTCTGACACGCGCCGGTCGGCCTGCGGGCAGCGACGCATCATGACGATCTCCGTGGTCGCTGTGGGATCCGGCACGCTCGAGGGAGGCCTCGGGATGCTGCTTCCCGGGCTCGGGCTTGCGGCATTGCTCGTTGTGTTGTTCTTGCTCGGTATGCGCGCCGGACGTCATCACAGCCCGCGCTCGGCGCGCGAGATCGTGCGCGCGCTTCAGGCGATGGCCGGAGGGCGCTTGGGGCGAGAGATCGCGATCGACGACGATGACCCGCATGCCGAGATCGCACGTGCGGTGGACGATCTCGCCCATGCGATGCGGGACCGGCAACGACGCCTCGAGCGGCGTGCGGCCGTGCTTGGCGATGCTCTCGATCGCGCGCCGGGACGCGCTTTGTTCGTCATGGATCACGAGCTGAACGTCTCGCTTGCCGGAGAAGGGGTCGCCCGCTTGATCGGCGGTCGCCCGCTCGATTTCGAGGGTAAGCCCGCCGCAGCTTTGTTCACGGCGGAGAGTTGGGCGGCATGCCTTCCGCGCATCGTGGATCGCGCTCAGCGCGAGCGTGGTTTCTCGGGGCGTCTCGAGCTCCTTCGCGCGGCGAAAACACCGCTTTCCGTGAGGGCCTCTTTCGTCGCTCTGCCGGCGCCTGAGGAGGGCCTGCTGGTTTACCTCGAGGATCAACCGCTCGAGGATGATGGCGAGGCGAGCCTCGAGCATCGGCTGATTCAGCTTCGCGGCGTACTCGATGGCTTGAGCGACGGAATTCTCGTCCTTTCTGGTGGCCGCATCGTCGATGCCAACCCGACGGTGCATGGCTGGTTGGGCGAGCAACTCGAGGGCCATGATTTCAAGGAGTTGCTTCCCGCAGAGGATCTCTTACTTGCCTTAGACCGCCTGACGCGCGCGGAGGCGGGTGAGCTCGTCGATCCTTTCTCCTGCTGGTTGATTCCTTCGATGAAGCGGCTGCGGCCTCGGAGAGTGGAGGTCTTCGCGCGCGCATTTGCTCACGGTGGGGAGCGCGCCGTCGTGCTCACCATGCGAGCTCACGTTGACGAAGCGGCGGCACGTCGCCGCAGCCGCGACCTGCAGGCGCGGCTGCGCGCCGTACTCGAAAACGTCACAGACGGCTTCGCGTTTTTCTCCCCGCCGGTTTCGGGCGAACGCTACTGGCGCCTTTCCTTGAGCAACACCCGCACGGCTGAGCTGCTCTCCTTGGCTCAGGCGGTACCTCTCGGGGCGACCGAAGACGAGTTCGTCAACCAAATCGCACATCGTTTCGCTGATCCGGCCGCCCTGGGTGCCTTTCTCGGTGAGGCGTCTCGGGATCCTGGAGGTGAGCATCTGGCCGCCTTCGACCTCGCGGCTTCGCCTCAGTGCAGCGTCGAGATCGTCGTGCGTCCCGTGCGTGGTGTTGGACGAACTCTCCTCGGTCGGGTGCTCGTTGTACGCGATATCACCCGTCATCGCGAGACGGAGCGCCGCCTGGTTTCCGATGCGGAGGAGATCGATCGGGCTCGCGAGGCTCTTCAGCGTTCATACGAGAAGCTGGCCGCCGTCAATCGCGACCTGAAGGCGAAGACGGACAAGCTCGATCGCGTCAATCGTGAACTCGTCGAGCTCGACGGAATGCGCAAGAAGCTTCTCGCCGACGTATCTCACGAGCTCCAGACGCCGCTCGTCTCGGTCCGCGGATATACGCAGATGGTCAT
>CAYSMT010000602.1:0-2156 GCA_964432135.1 uncultured Acidobacteriota bacterium | reverse complement strand
GGTGGTCGCCTCGCCGTGTGATCGTGACTTGCTCCTCGCCGGAGCCGAAGCTGCGAGAGGCACCGTCGGCAAGCTCGGCCAGATCGAGCTTCTCACTCGTCTCGCCGGTCAAGACGACGACTTTGCTCGTGGCTTCTTCGTCACTCAACGCCGCGGGAGCGAAGGGGGTCAAGGGGAGAGAAAGAGCCGTAGCCAAGACCACGGGAAGGAGGAGAATCGTTTTCATCGTGCGTTCCTTTGGACCCGTGTGGCGCGCGTCACCCATCATGACCGCTCCTCGTGGAGGCGCGATGACTCATCGAGGAAGGGTGTGGGGTGTCGCCGCCTTCTCGGGGTCGCTGCGTGCTGATCTCCCGCGGCATGCGGGGAGATCGTGGAAAGCAACGAGCATGCCAACCGGAAGCGGGGTTCCGCGGAGCGCGGTGGACAGAGGGGAAGGGGGCGATCGCACTGAGGTAGCGCGGCCGGAAGCCGCAGCGTCGTCGCGTGATCAGACGACAAGAGGATCCGGACCGATGACGGGCCCACCCCATACGGGACAGGCCCGCCTCATTTCGGGTGCTCGCGTGCGATAGACACGAGGTTAGCGATTCGCGATGGCAGCCTGCGGGACGGGAAGTCGGAGCGATGGTAGCTGCGAGAAGCCCGACTCAAGGGCTACGGTTTGGAAGGAGATCGCCATCGTGCGTGCCTCGGCGACATTACGGAAGAGCACGTGCCGGAAGCGCAGCAGGCCATCGTCGCCTCGCTCGCAGATTAGAACCGGCTTGGATCCGGCGGGCCGCAGACCCCATCCCGTGTTCTGAAGGAAGCCGATGTGGCGGTTGTTGATCCGTAGTGCGACGAGGTTCGATGCCCGCAGGTGAGTGAGAACGACCTCACCTCCCATGTAGATCTGGTCGCCGATGACAATGGGTTCGTCGACCTGGAAGGTGATGCTGTGCTCACCCGCGTACACTGGAGTGACGAGGCCGAGCGTTGTTGCGAGGACGACCGCGCTGAGGGCAATGAGCTGGGTCTTGGACATTCGCTGCCTCCTTTTGCTGTAAGGAGCAGCAGGGCGGTGCCACCGGCTGGCCGACCCTTGACCTCAACCCTCCGTGATCTTGAGGCCACCCCGAGACGACGCGCCCTTGGCTGCTCGTCCACTCGAGTTGGAGCACACAAAGTACAGGTATAGCAAGGCTCATGCCGCCGGTTGGGTGAACGATTCTTGCTTCTTAAGATATTGATATCCAGTAAGTTACTATGGGCGGCTACGATGCCACGAAGATGCCCATCATCTCAGTATGAGACCCTCATGGCTGGACGCACACCCGGTTCAAAAACGCAGGTTGTAGGTGCTTCCAGGAGGGGTCGTGATGAACAGGAAGATCGGCTGCCCCTCTCTGACCATGTCGAGGCGTTCCGGCTCGGTACGCAAAGTGACTTCGGCGCCCTGTTCGACTGTGATCTTGTCCGGAAGACGCCGATCGCACGCGGGATCCGTATGGAGACGATAGGTGCCATATGGCAGGTCGAGGACACTGCGTTGGGGGATGCCGTTGAGGCTGAAATCCGGGAGGCAGGCGTCGCCACCCGCGGTACTGATATTGAAGTTGAAGTTGTTGGGGTTGAGGATGATGGGGTCAGGAACGCCCCCGGCTGTCAGACGGAACTCGAGCGATGCGATGCCCTCGTCCTGGGCATAGGTCTTGTACATTCCTGGGGGGAGCACGACCCGAAACTCTTCCAAGCCGTCGCTGACGCGCTTGGCGAAGCGTTGCTCTGCCAATGCGAAGAAGGCTTCAGCGAAGGGATCGGTTGCGCCGCCGATGCGAACGAGGCGCAGGCCGGAACGCTGCTGGCGCGTGAACTCCTGAATCTGGAAGCGCGTCACGACGCCCGACGCCCAGAATGCTTTGAGATCCTCGACGATATCGCCAGGAGTCGCCATTTCGAACACGAACTCACTCGCGCCGGGGAGCAGGCCCGCGCGGGCATGGCGCTCGATGTCCATGTCCCAGTCGGTGAGGTTCTGTCCAAGGAGGGCGATGGCCTCCTCGTATTGGTCGATCGAGCCTTCGATGTCGATGCCTCGAGCATGAAGCAATGCGGCCTGAAGGTGCGCCTTGGCGACGATGCGCTTAATGCGGTCCATGGTTTGCGGATCGTCG
>CAYSMT010000601.1:0-2157 GCA_964432135.1 uncultured Acidobacteriota bacterium | reverse complement strand
CCTCGAGCCAGGAGCTGGCATGGTCGTGCGCACGGAAAGTGATGCCCCGCGGCAGGCTGCGCCGAATCTGTTGCTGTTTGCGCCGGAAGTCCTCCTCGGCTTGCATGCCGAGCCATTGAAAAGGCGTAAACACTTTGGGAACGAAAGTCGAGGCCGAGAGCGTGACCTTCACGCGAGAGCCGCCGATCTGTCGCCCTTGTTGAAGGATGCGCCCCGCAAGCGCAACCTGCTCCTCGATGTCCTCCGCTGTCTCAGTCGGCAAGCCAATCATGAAATAAAGCTTGATGGAGACCCACCCGGCCTCGAAGGCCCGCCGGGTTGCGGTGAGGATTTGCTCCTCGCTGAGGTTCTTGTTGATGACGTCGCGCAACCTCTGGGAACCCGCCTCGGGTGCTATCGTAAACCCTCCTTTACGAACTCGCTTAATCTGCGCCACAAGTCCTTCTGTCATCGTCGAGGCATGGAGCGAGCTCAAGCCGACACCGACGTGGCGTTCCTCAAGATCATCCATCAGACAGCCAAGTAGGCCTTCGATGGCGCCGTACTCTCCCGTGTTGAGCGAGGTCAGAGAGAACTCGTCGTAGCCGGTCGATTCGATGGATCGACAGATGCCTTCGGCAACAGCACGCGGGTTGCGTTCACGGGTCGGCCGATAGATAAACCCGGCCTGACAAAAACGGCAGCCAACAGGACAGCCACGTTGGATCTCCCACGAGACGCGATCATGAACGATGTCCGAGTGAGGAACGACGACCTTCGACGGAAAGGGGAAACGGTCGAGTTCGTAGAGCACGCGCCGGCGTATCCGATCGGGAAGGCGCTCACCCTTCCGCGGTCGTGGGATCAGCATCCCCAGCGCACCCTCCGGCCTGAGCTCATAGAGAGCCGGAGCATACCAACCTTCGATCCGGGCAACCTCCCGCAAGATCTCTTCTCGTCGCAGGTCCATCCGTCGCGATCGCCGGATGCAAGCAACAGCCTCGGGAAGCGCCTCCTCGGCTTCTCCGATGAGTATCAGATCGAAGAAGTCGGCGAAAGGCTCAGGGTTGACCATCACAGGGCCGCCCGCGAGCACGAGAGGATGCTCCTCCCGACGCTCGGAAGAAAGCAGCGGCACTTTTCCGAGCTCGAGCATCGTCAGGACATTGGTGATCGTCAATTCGTACTGCATCGAGAAGCCGAGTAGGTCGAAATCTGCTAGAGGTCGGCGAGTCTCGAGGGTCGTCAGCGCTAAGGCCTCACGACGCAATCGCTCGACCATATCGATCCAGGGCATGAAGACGCGTTCGGCAGCAACTCCCTCGATACCGTTGAGCAGGCTGTAGAGGATCCGGAATCCGAGATGAGACATGCCGATCTCGTAGATGTCCGGAAAGGCGAGTGCCAGGGTCAAGTCGACCTCGGCTGGATCCTTGACGACCGAGTTCCATTCTCCTCCGAGATAGCGCGTTGGCTTGTCCACGTGGGGTAGCAGACGCTCTATGGCTTCTCTGAGCGCCTCTTGACCCAGCTCGTCATGCGGCATAGCTCCTCCCGCTCTCTTCGGACACACCGAGGACGCGAGAATAGCTGACGCACTCGAGGCCGGCTATAAGCCTCTCCAACTCCTATCTTCGAAAGCGTTGGGAGGTCCGTCTGGAGTAACATATGGGCATGCGTGCGATGTTGTTCGAAGACACCGGCATGCCGCTACGCCTCGTGGACATCCCGCGCCCGACTCCCGGGCCCGGGCAGGTGCTTGTGCGCGTCGGCGCCTGTGCTGTTTGCAGGACGGATCTGCACATCATCGACGGAGAGCTCGACAAGCCGAAGCTTCCCTTGATCCTCGGCCACGAAATTGCCGGCACCGTTGAACAGCTCGGCGAGAGCGTCAGCGGCCTTGAGCTCGGGACACGAGTCGGCGTGCCTTGGCTCAGCTGGACCTGTGGCCGCTGTGAACACTGTCTTGCAAAGCGGGAGAACCTTTGCCCTCAGGCCCGGTTCACAGGTTACACCACCGATGGTGGCTTCGCCGAGTATGTTGTCGCGGACGCGCGTTACGCCTTCCCGCTCTGTGCTCCGTGGAATGACATCGATGCCGCGCCGCTGCTCTGCGCGGGGCTGATCGGCCACCGGTCGCTGAGCATGGCCGGCGATGCTCGGCGGCTCGGCATCTAC
>CAYSMT010000600.1:0-2159 GCA_964432135.1 uncultured Acidobacteriota bacterium | reverse complement strand
ATCGCCGCCGAACAGAGCGATCCTGAGATCCGCATCAAGGCCGATCCTGACGCGCGCACCCTCACCGTACGTGACAACGGCATCGGTATGTCTCGCGAAGAGCTCATCGCGAACATCGGTACGATCGCGCGCTCCGGTACCCAGGAACTCGTCGAGCACTTGCGCGGATCCAAAAGTGGCGAGGCTGGGGCCGAGCTGATCGGCCAATTTGGTGTTGGTTTCTACTCCTGCTTCATGGTCGCAGAGAAGGTCGTTCTGGTTACCCGTCGCGCGGGAGTCGAGCAGGCGTTGCGCTGGGAATACAGCGGCGCCGGAGGCGAGTACACGATCTCCGACGCGGGACGGGCCCCCGTGGGGACGAGCGTCACGCTCCATCTCAAGCCGGCCGACGCTGAGGATGGGGTTGATGACTACACTAGCGAGTGGGTGTTGCGACAGATCGTCAAGAAGTACTCTGACTTTGTGCGCTTCCCGATCAAACTCGAGTTGCGGCGCGAAAAGGATGAGGACGGTAAGACCGTCTACTCCTTTGAGGACGAGGTGCTCAACTCGATGAAGGCGATCTGGCTCCGCCCCGAAGGCGAGGTCAAGGACGAGGAGTACGAAGAGTTCTATCGCCACATTTCGCACGATTGGGAAAAACCTCTGACGCGGATCGCGATGAAGGCCGAGGGTCGCTTCGAGTATCAGGCCTTGCTCTATATTCCTTCTCATGCTCCGCTCGATCTGTTCTCCCAGGCCTACCGCCGAGGTCTCCAGCTCTACGTGCGTAACGTCAAGATCATGGAGCATTGCGAAGATCTACTGCCCGACTACCTGCGTTTCATCAAGGGCGTTGTCGACGCCCAGGACCTGCCACTGAACGTCTCTCGAGAGATGCTTCAGGAGAACCGTCAACTCACGCAGATCCGCAAGGCCCTGACAAAGAAGGCGCTCGACGCGTTGGCCACCATGAAAGAAGCCGGTCAGCATTACGCCGAGTTGTGGCAACACTTTGGTGCCGTGCTCAAAGAGGGTGTCGCCTCCCACGCCGAGAGCCGCGACAAACTGATCCCGCTGCTGCTTTTCCCCTCAACAGCCGATCCGAACGATCCCGTCGACCTGGCGACCTACGTCGGGCGGATGAAGGAGGGCCAGGAGGAGATCTACTATCTCTCGGGTGAGTCCCGCGGTGCTGTCGAGCGTTCGCCGCACCTCGAGGCCTTCCGGCGCAAGGAGTATGAAGTGTTGTTCATGGTTGACCCGGTCGACGAATTCATGCTCCACCATCTCACCGAGTACGATGGCAAGAAGCTCAAGTCCGCCAGCCAGGGCGAGCTCGAGCTTGATGCCACCGAGGACAAGCACGAGCGCGAGGCTCAGGAGAAGGCCTTTGGTTCCTTCCTCGCTTCGCTGGCCAAGGCTCTCGGCGAGCAGGTGTCCAAGGTGCGCCTTAGCGGACGCCTGACCGACTCCCCTGCCTGCTTAGTCGGTGCGGAAGGTGAGCTGAGCCCTCACATTGCTCGTCTGATGCGCCAGAATCGCCTCGACGTGCCCGAAACCAAGCGTATTCTCGAGATTAATCCGGAGCATGAGGTCGTCATCAAGCTCAAGGCTCTCCAAGAAGGTGAGGGCGGAGGGGAGGAGGTCTTCGCCGAGAGTGCCGAGCTACTCTTTGGCCAGGCTCTCCTCGCGGAGAACACTCCTCTGCCTGACCCGGCCCGTTTTGCCGAGCTACTCACGCGATTGATGAGCCGGGCCTACTAAACTTACTGTGGTTCAAAACTTCAAGCACAATGGAGACATGAAATCGGTGACGCTGTTGTGAGCACAAGCTCTGTGGGTACCAAATTTTTGTCCATGAAGTAACTTTGTGGATATCATTTATTATAATAGTATCTGTGCGGGAGCATCTCAAATGAAGGAAATATGGTTCCACGATTTCTACAAGCCTCTTAAAGATGAGACGCTCTCGACGGTGCTGTCACTGCATAAGTTCGGGTGGACGGTTTCAAACCCGGGCCCGCTTGTTGCCTATCCCGTGAACGCGCCTCTGTTTCCGAAGGGCATACCGGATACCTTGCTTGCGGGAACGGTCATTGCTGTCCCTTGGACACAAGCGAGAATTTCGAAGGAGATTCAACTGACCAATGGGCTCATCAAAAGCAGGAAGGAGATTC
>CAYSMT010000599.1:0-2164 GCA_964432135.1 uncultured Acidobacteriota bacterium | reverse complement strand
GGAATGGGTGACGGCACGAGAACGCACGCGAAACGACCCAAGTTCGACCTCAGACCCCACGCATAGCTCATGAAGGTCGAAAGCACCGGCTCGCGACTGCCGGCCGCGTTCGCGCACCATGGCGAGGGTGAAGGGGGTGCCAAAGATCGGCGCGGACCGCCAGGTATCGGGCAGATAGGGCAAGGCGCCGATGTGATCGTCATGGGCGTGGGTGAGCAAGATCGCCCGCAGCCGAGGACAAGAGGCCAGAACAGGCGAAAGATCAGCGTAGACCCGACTCGCTCCCACCGGAGCACCTCGGGGAAAGCCGATGCCGCAGTCGATAAGAAGCGCGTCTTCACCACATTGCAGCAAGGTTGCGTTCATGCCGAAGCCGCCGCAGCCCCCGAGGGAGACGATCCGTAGGTCGTGTGCCATGGTCGGGAGGTTACTTGGCCGCAGCGCTCTGCAGCAAGCGCGCCAGCCGCAGCCAGGTCGCGGCAGGCACGGCCTCGGCCCGCGCATCGGCCGGAAGCGCCTGAGCGACGAGGAAATTACGGACGAGTTCGCGCTGCGCTGGGAGATTGCCGGCCAGCGTCTTGCGCCGGTGCGCGAAACCGGCGAAAAGCCAGTTCTCGAAGGTGGCCACCTCGGCGGCGGGAAGGGGAGCATCATCCAAGATTTCGAGACGCAGCGCCGCAGAGCGCACCCGTGGTCGCGGGCGAAAGGCCCCCGGGGCCAAGATTCCCAGGCGCCGCGGGCGGCTGCGCAGGGCCGCGATGATCGCCAGCGGACCGTAGCTCTTGCTGCCCTCTCGGGAGAGGAAGCGCTCAACCACCTCGAGCTGCAGCACGACCTGGATGTCGAGGATTCCTTCGGAAGCGAGGAGACGGCGCACGATGGCCGTCCCCACGTTGTAAGGCAGGTTGGCAATGATGCGCAGCGCTCCGCCACATTCGGCGGCGAGCGCGGGCCAATCGGCCTGGAGAGCATTCGCGAGACGAACCTCGGCGTGCGGCCAAGGAGAGAGAGACACACGCAGCGTGGGCACGAGCAAGGGGTCAATCTCGAGCGCGAGATAGCGACCGACCTCAGGGACGAGGAGCTCGCTCAGCGCTCCCCGGCCGGGACCAATCTCCACGACTCGATCTGACGGAGCTGGAGCGAAATGCTCGATGAGCCGGCGCACCTGGCTCCGATCTACGAGGAAGTTCTGTCCCCATCGCCGCCGCGGTGGTGGCATGCCATCGTCATGGGGTCGTTTCATGGAACCATTGTGGCAGAAGCAACGGCGGGGCGGGGCACCCGGGCCGGATCGATCACGAGGGCTAGCCCCCCTTCGCGGAGAACGGCCGCGCCGCGCCAGGGGGCCCGCAAAGAGAGCGGCGGTCCGAGAGGACGCACGACAACCTGCTGGCGCGAGAGCACGCGACCCACCTTCAGCGCCCGAGGAGATCCCGGCCCCTGAGCGACGACCAGTGCCTCAATCTCCGCACCCTCACCTCCTGGGTCGAGGTCAAGGCAGCGCGCCAACGAGTCGCACACGAGCGCCGGGCGGCGCCTCGACTCCTTTGCATCGAGCACGAGAACTTCACGGATGCACCCGACCGGAAGCGCGAAGCGCTGCCCTGCGGCGCGAACGAGGAAGACATCGAGCAGCGCGAGATGCGCTGGAAAACGCAGCGTGGCGCACAAGCCGCCCTCGCGACCCGAGGAGAGCGAGAGCTGCCCTCCAAGCGCCTCGAGCTCCGCGCGAACGCTCGTCAGGCCAACTCCCCGGCCAGCGTTTGCCCCAGCGCGATCACGCCGGCTCATGCCGGGCTGGATCAGCAGCTCGAAGAGCGCTTCGCCCTCTGGCGGTCTGGGATCTCGTTCGCTCAGCAACCCACGGGCCACAGCACGGCGCACCAGCTCGTTCGTGTCGACACCTCGACCGTCATCCTCGACCTCGATCGAGACCTGATCGCCCTCGGCTCGCACGCGCAAGGCAACGCGACCACGCGCCGTTTTGTTGTTTTTCATGCGCTCCGGGGCCGGTTCGAGACCATGCGCCACGGCGTTGCGGAGCAGATTTCCCAGCGGATCGAGCAGTCGCTCGAGGATGGCGCGATCGACCCGCGTTCCGGCGCCCTCGACGACGAGGGCCACCTGCACGCCCTCCTCGCGGGCCCAGGCTCTCATAGCC
>CAYSMT010000598.1:0-2169 GCA_964432135.1 uncultured Acidobacteriota bacterium | reverse complement strand
GAGCGGCCTCCACAGGATCATTCGTAGGCAAGGTGCACACCCCCTCTTCACAGATGTAGGCCGTCGGGCGCCCGCCCTTCATGGGGCGATCCTTGAGCAGTGGCGGAAAAGCGCGTTTCGGACCTGGTGCGCCGGCAGCCAACACGAGGTTCGGTCGAAAGGTCCCATCGATGGCCGCGATCATGGCGCGTGTTTGCGGGTCGGTCAGCGGGCCGATGATAGCGACCTCCTTGGAGCGGTCGAGCGCGTAGTCGAGGGCGAGCAGCAGGTGGGCAAAGGCATGGGGTAGGCGTTCGACATAGGCCGGCGAGGACGAGAAGATCTGCGTCGCTCGTCGGGCATAACCCTCATCGAGCAGCAAATCCGACAGGCGTAGCAGGTTGAGCGCGCTGACCGATCGCCCCGCCGGTCGAACGTTATCCATCGCCTCACCGCGGCGCAGCAGAACCGTCTTGTCACGACCGTCGTTCGTGAAGTAATCGCCCGTTTGCTTCTCGCTGAAGAGGGCTTCCTGACGGGCTTGTAACACCTGAGCGGTCTCGAGCCAGAAGGGATCGAAGTCGGCTTGGTAGAGCTCGATCAAAGCGTGGATGAAGTAGGCGTAGTCCTCGAGAAAGCCGGGAATAGCCGCCGAGCCGTCGCGCCAACGATGCAGCAGCGCGCCCTTGTCGTCACGCGAGTTCTCGAGCAGAAAACGCGCCGCCCGGGCGGCTTCGTCCACGTATCGTTTGTCACCGAGCAGGCGGCCGGAGCGCGCCATGGCCGCGATCATCAGGCCGTTCCAGTCGGTGAGAATTTTGTCATCGAGATGGGGGCGGACCCGTTTCGAACGCAGGACGAAGAGCTTGTGCATCGCAGCGACGAGCTTTAGTGACCGCTTGGCCCTCGTCGCGCCGTCCTGAAGGTTGAGGATGTTCGTGCCGTGCTCGAAGTTGCCCTCGTCGCTGACATCGAAGGCCGTCACCATCAGCCGGTACTCTTCCGCGTCGAGGGAGGCCTTGAGTTCCGCCGCAGTCCAGACATAGAACTTGCCTTCGATACCCTCCGAGTCGGCGTCTTCGGCCGAGTAGAAGGCGCCGCCGGGGTGGCGTAGATCGCGCAAGAGGTAGTCGAGGGTTTCGCGGATGACGAGTTCGTACTCCTTCCTGCCGGTGACCTGCCACGCCTCGAGGTAGGCCATGGTCAGCGAGGCCTGGTCGTAGAGCATCTTTTCGAAGTGAGGTACCAGCCAGTGCTGGTCCGTGCTGTAGCGTGAGAATCCGCCACCGAGATGATCGTAGATGCCACCTTCGGCCATTTCGTCGAGAGTGCGCGTAACCATCTTTAGCGCCTGACCATCGCCCGTGCGGCGGTGGATTCGCAGCAATACTCGAAGCTCATCACTTTCGGGAAACTTGGGTGCAGCGCGTGAGGACCCGCCGTAGACAGGATCGAAGCCGGCCTTCCAATTATCGAAGAGTGCAAGGAGCAGCGTGTCATCGAGCCGGCCGGCCCGAGCTTGCACGGTGCTTCTCTCGAGTTGTGCCATGAGCTTTGCGGCGTCCTTTTCGAGGGCCTCGCGCTGGGTCTGCCACAGCTTCGAGATGCGGCTGAGTAGGCTCATGAAGTGGGTGCGCGGGAAGTAGGTCCCGCCGAAGAAGGGTTTTCCTTCCGGCGTGAGGAAGGTCGACATGGGCCAGCCGCCGCGGTGGGTCAGCGCCTGCACGGCGTTCATGTAGATCGCGTCGATATCCGGACGCTCCTCGCGGTCGACCTTGATGGCGATGAAATGCTCGTTGAGGAAATCGGCGAGCTCTTGGTCTTCGAAGGATTCGCGCTCCATGACATGACACCAGTGGCAGGTCGAGTAGCCGATGGAGAGGAAGATCGGCAAGTCGCGTTCTTTGGCCGCCGCGAAGGCCTCGGGACCCCAGGTGTACCACCAGACGGGGTTGTCTTTGTGCTGGAGCAGGTAAGGGCTCTTTTCCTTGTCGAGGTGGTTGCGGCCCTGGGGGGGCATCTGAGTCTCCTTGCTGGCTTCGGGGACGGCAGCGGTGCAGTTCAAGGCGGTTAGCGCGATGAGCGCTGCGATGAGAGGTCGAAAGGAGCGATCAGGGGGCAGCATGAAGGGTCCTCTCTTGGAGTGGATCGCGGGAGCATCGGGAAGGACATCGAGCGGGCCAGCTAGCG
>CAYSMT010000597.1:0-2174 GCA_964432135.1 uncultured Acidobacteriota bacterium | reverse complement strand
CGCAACGTCGAACAGCGTTTCGCGCTCGATCTGTTGCTCGACGAGGAGCTTCCTCTCGTCTCTCTGATCGGCAAGGCCGGCACGGGCAAGACGCTGCTCGCGCTGGCGACCGGTTTGATGCTCACCGTGGACAGAAAGCGCTATCGGCGCTTACTCATCGCTCGCCCGATCTTCCCCATGGGACGAGATCTCGGCTATTTGCCTGGAGATCTGGACGAAAAGTTACGTCCGTGGATGCAACCGGTTTTCGACAACCTCGAGTATCTGCTCGGGGGGGAGGAGGGGCACGAGATGTTGGAAGGGGTCCATCCGGTCGACCACTTGATCGACCGCGGACTGCTCGAGATCGAGGCGCTGACCTACATTCGCGGTCGCTCGCTTCCAAAGCAGTTCATGATCGTCGATGAGGCGCAGAACCTCACACCTCACGAGGTGAAGACCGTCATCACACGGGCCGGTGAGGGGACGAAGATCGTACTGACGGGCGATCCCGACCAAATTGACAACCCTTACGTGGATGCGGCCTCGAATGGACTTAGCTATGCCAGTCAGCGTCTGCGTGGGGAGTCCATGGCGGGGACGATCACCTTGAGCCGAGGAGAGCGCTCGCTCCTTGCTGAGATGGCTGCGGATCGGCTCTGAGGGGCGGTGCCGCCGGCGTCTGACCTCACCATTGAGACGGCTTTCGCGAGAGCAACAACGCTTGGCGCAGCGATGGGACACGCCGGGGAAGAGCCGTGCCGGGAGCCTTGCACGCGCATCTTGACGCCTCGGGATCCGGATGTTAGTTTCGCCTCTCTCCGCGAGCCGGAGAGTGTCGCGGCGGAGTGCAGATGCGCAAGAGAGATCTCGAACGCTTCCGGAAGCTACTCCTCGAGAAGAAACACTCGATTCTCGAGCGTTTTGCACGTGTGACGAGCGAGGGGCGTTCCAGCATCCCCGAAGGCGGTGAAGATTACGTCGACGGCGCTGTGACGAATTACACGCGAGAATTCATGCTCTCGCTTTCTTCGATGGAGCAAAAGCAGCTGGCTCTTGTCGAGCAGGCGCTTGAGCGCATCGATGATGCGGTCTACGGTGAGTGCGAGGAGTGCGGCGATAAGATCGGGCCGGCCCGCCTCAGGGCCGTGCCCTGGGCTGCGCTTTGCGTAAAATGCCAAGAGAAAGCCGAGAGCGAGGGAGCGCCGGGCCGCTGAAGTCCGGGAGTCAGCTTCCGGAAGCCATCGTCGACGGGCGTGGTGCTCGTCGGGCGCGGCGCGGCCATCCGTGGATCTACTCCGACAATCTTCTCAGCGCACAGGCGCAGCACGGTGACCTCGTCCGCGTAAGAGATCGTGCCGGTGGCTTCCTGTGCTGGGCGGCCTACTCTGCGCACTCGCGTATCTCACTGCGGCGCATCACGCGCTGGAACGAGGAGCCCGGCGAGCCTTTCTGGCGGACGAAGCTCCGCTCCGCTCTCGAACGGCGGGCGCGCGTCTCCCACTGGTCGTGCCGGCGCCTGCTGCATGCGGATGCGGACGGGCTTCCCGGTTTGTGCGCAGACATCTACGGCGAGCATATCGTTCTTCAGGCGACGACGGCCTGGGCCGATCGCGCTGCGGAGCATTTTGCTGCGCTGCTCGTAGAGATCACCGGCGCGCAGAGCGTGCTTTTGCGAGGCGATACGCAGGCACGGCGCTTCGATAGGCTCGCCAGCGAAGATCGGCAGCTCGTGGGGCGTACCCCTGAGGAGATCGTAACTGGCGAGGGGGGGTGTACGCGCATCGTCGATCCTCGCCGAGGGCACAAGACGGGGTTGTATCTAGACCAGCAGGCCAACCATGCTGCTGCTCACGAGTGGATGGCCGGTCGCATCCTTGACCTGTTTTGCGCGGAGGGGGGATTCGCTCTACCGCTGGCCTGTGCGGGATCGCAAGTGCTTGCCGTCGATCAGAACCGTTCCGGTCTCGATCGCGCCGACAGAGCCGCACAGGCCGCGGGGCTCGCCGCACGCATCGAGTGGATCGAGGGCAACGCTTTCGACCTGCTCAGCTCTCTCGCGAAGGGGGGCGAGCGTTTTGACGGCATCGTGCTCGACCCGCCGCCCTTTGCTCGGCGCCGGGCGTCGCGGGCCGCAGCTTTGCGTGGCTATCGCGATCTTCACCGCCGTGCGTTGCGCTTGATCTCTGACGGGG
>CAYSMT010000596.1:0-2178 GCA_964432135.1 uncultured Acidobacteriota bacterium | reverse complement strand
TCCCGTCTTTCTCCCGCTCGCCGTCACCCTCGAGGGCCGCAAGGAGGCGCTGCTTTTCGTCAAGGAGACGGCGGATCGCGAGACCGTAGTCAAGATCGCGTGCCCCTCGCGACCGCTACGCCTCGACCTGGACCCGGGCTTTGACGTCATGCGTCGCCTTGATCCATTGGAGGTACCTCCAGCTCTGTCTACGGTCTTCGGCATTTCTGACCCCCTCTTCGTATTACCTTCAGCAGCATCAAATGCGGAACGCGACGCTTGGCGCCAGCTCGCCAAAGCCTGGCGGGGCAAGGGCGAAGCCCGCATCGTGCTCGACAATCAGCTCGACGAGCTGCCGGAGGGCTCGCTCTGGATCCTCGGCTGGGACAACCGCTTTGGCCACAAGGTCGCTCAAGCGCTTACCTCCCAGGGCGTGACCATCGACGCGTCCGGAGCAACGATCGGCGAGCAGCACATCCCACGTGAGGAGCACTCGCTCGTTCTCGTCGCGCGACGCCAGGACGACGCTGAGGCGGCGCTAGGCTGGGTCACGGCCGCGCCGCTGGATGCCATCAGCGGTCTCGCGCGCAAGCTACCTCATTACACGCGCTACTCCTACCTCGCCTTCCGAGGCCGCGAAGCCCAAAACAGCGTCAAGGGCCTGTGGCAACCTCTCGCATCTCCGCTCGTGCACCAGCTCTCTCCCG
Organism: uncultured Acidobacteriota bacterium; assembly: GCA_964432135.1. Lineage (GTDB taxonomy): Bacteria > Acidobacteriota > Polarisedimenticolia > J045 > J045 > JANTFM01. The sequence goes on along the minus strand of CAYSMT010000596.1, from coordinate 1,492 downwards.
GTCCGATGCCAGAGCTCGTGCTTCCGCCGAGGGCCGCGCTCGCCCCGCTTCCACCCGCCTTCGACGAGGCGAAGCTACGCGCGAGCGTGACCTATCTCGCGGCACCCGAGCGCCGGGGGAGAGGCCTGGGCAGCCCGGAGCTCGAGGAGGCAACGCGTTGGGTCGCATCGCGTATGCGCGAGATCGGTCTCGAGCCCGCAGGCGAGGACGGCTATCGCCAGAGCTGGACCGTAGGTGGCGGCCTTCCTGAGCGAGAAATGCAGGTAAGCAACCTCATCGGCCGTCTCCGGGGCACGCAACCCAACCTGGGGAAGCACCCGGTCCTCGTGATGGCCCACCTCGATCATCTCGGACTCGGCTGGCCCGATGTACGCGAGGGAAACCAAGGCAAGGTTCACGCCGGTGCCGATGACAATGCCTCCGGTGTCAGCGTGCTGCTCGAACTCGCGCGGGCGATGGCCGCCGGCCCCGCCCCGAAACGCGACCTGCTCTTTGCCGTCGTAACAGCGGAGGAGGCCGGTCTCCTGGGATCACGCCACATGCTCGAGAAGATGACCACGAAGGCTCTCCCTTTCGCCTGCCTGAACCTCGACACCGTAGGGCGCCTCGCGGAGGGCAAGCTCTACGTGCTCAACGCGGACAGTGCGCGGGAATGGCGCTTCATCTTCATGGGCGTGCAGTACACCACAGGCATCCCGGCGGCGATCGTCTCCGAAGCACTCGATTCATCGGACCAGATCGCCTGCATTGAGCATGGTATTCCGGCGGTACAGCTCTTCACCGGGCCACATCTCGACTACCATCGCCCGTCAGACACTCCCGAGAAGATCGACGTCGCGGGTATGGCCTCGGTCGCCGAGGTCGCCCACGAGGTCGCTGCCTACCTCGCCGATCGCGAGGAAGCGCTCACGGTCACCATCGCCAGCAAGGCGAACGCGAAATCCCATCCCGGTGGAGAAAGCGCGTCTTCCACGCCCTCTGGCAAGCGACAAGTCAGCCTGGGCACCATGCCCGACTTCGCCTTCGATGGGCCCGGAATCCGCGTCCAACAGGTCATTCCTGACTCGGCGGCGACGGCGGCGGGCATTTTGAAGGGCGACGTCATCACCGCGATCGATGGTGAAGCCGTCTTGAATCTGCGCGACTATGCAAAACTGCTCAAGCAACACCTACCGGGCGAGACAATCGAGCTGAGCGTGGTGCGGGGCGAGCAGCGCTTGTCGCTACGCGCAACCCTCAAGGCGCGTTGAGGCGAAAGAAAGCCCGCGCGTTACGGGTCGTTGCCTCGGCGAGGGCTTCGAATGACAGGCCTTTGATCTCGGCCAGCTTGCGCGCGACATGAACGACGAGCGCCGGCTCGTTCATCCGGCCCCGGTGTGGCGCGGGGGCGAGCCAGGGGGAGTCCGTTTCGACCAAACACTGCGCGAGGGGAACCTCCCGGGCGGCAGCGCGAAGCGCCTCGGCCTTCTTGTAGGTCAAATTTCCCGCAAAG
>CAYSMT010000595.1:0-2193 GCA_964432135.1 uncultured Acidobacteriota bacterium | reverse complement strand
CTATCAGGCTCCCCGCCGGGTGAATCACCACGAACCAAGTTGGAATCACGGCAAGGGCATAGAGCAGCCACGTCAAGCTCCACGAAGAGCTGAGCGAAATCAACCCTGCAGGAATCATGCGCCCCGGCTTGTTGATCCGATCGATATCGCGGTCGTAAATTTGGTTGATCACATTGCTCGCCGCATTGAGTAGAGCAGCACACAGCGAACCGAGCACGACGGTCACCACGACCCCAAGCGAGAGCGTGCGCGTCGGATCGGGATTCCAGTACGAGCCCCAAGCGCAGACCGCACCCGAGATAACACCAAATGTCGGCGGCAAAAGCGTGAACGGACGGGTAAAAGCGAGATAGCGCCGAAGCTTCGCGAAAAACACTTCGACTCACCTCAAGTCGGACAACGATGAAACGCTGTCACTCGTGAACGCGACGCAGCGACGCTGTCGATTGACGAGCACGCCACCTCAACCAAACCAACGCATGAGCACCATCGCGACAAGACCGCCGGCCAAGGTGTTCAAGAAGTTCTGTGCCTCGTTGTTGATCCCCTTCGCCCGCTCAAGCAAGGCCCCAAGGTAGCTCTCCATCGTCGTTCCGGCAAAAGCGGCCAGGACGACGATGACGATTCCGCCAGATGAGATCATCCCGAGAACCCAGGCAATAGCGCCGATCAAAAGAGAACCCACTACCCCGGCAAGAGTCCCCTCGAAGCTCACGGCACCATCCGTACCTCGAGGCACGGGCCGGAAGGAGGTGATCAGAAAGGTCCGCCGGCCGAAGGCCTGGCCGATCTCCGAACCGAGAGTATCCGAGGCCGCCGTCGCAAAGGCCGCTACGATGGCCAGCAAGAAAGGCGTGGTGATGGCGTGCCCGGCAAGCAGGAGCGCGAAGAGGACGCCGGCCCCCGCATTGGCCCAGGCGTTGGACGCAGCTCTGGCGCCGCCCTTCTCCTGGGCCGTGCCCTCCGTGAGCTTGGTACGGTAGCCGATGCGGGTCGCACCGCTGCCTAACACGAAGAAAACCAACAGCATCAAAAAGGCCCCAAAGCTACCAAAAACCCAGAGCGCCGTGCCGAGCGCGATGCCATGGATCAACCCGTTGCGATCGACCGCCCGTGCCTTCAAGGCCGCCACACCCAGCAGGAGGTTCACGCCCAGGGCCCAGGGCAGCCGGGCGAGAAAGATCGCCGATCGGCCGGCGAACAACGCAGGATCGACGGACAGCGCTGCGTAGAGCAATGCCGCCCCACCGACACAGACGATGAGATTGTCGTCAAGGCCAAGGGGGAGGCTCTCGAGCAAGGCCAGCACCAAGCCCACCATGACCAGCGGAACGAACCAGCTCCATGCGAAGGGAAGAGCCGCGGTCCAGGCAAAGAGAAGTGTCGCGCCCGTAATGCCGAAAACAGCGAAAGCCATGAGACCGGCCCAGGATTTTTCGCGATTCCAAGGCAGAGAACCCGTCAACCCTCCAAGGCCGAGGCCAGCTACTGTCGCGAAACCATCACCAAAAGCGAGAAAAGCCCAACCCGCAGCTGCCATCTCCAACCGTCGCGGGAAGAGCAGCACGACGATGAGCACCGCGATCGGGTACAGCACGATGCCTGGATCGTGACCGCGCTGCGCCGCCGCCCCCCGAAAGATACGCCGGCCACCGTAATGCGGAAGCAAGAAGAGATTGTGCAACAACGCCAGCAAGGCGAACAACGCCGCCTGCCACCAGGAGAGAAAAGCCAGCGCAAAGGCGAAGCCGCCCATTCCCACATGGGCCAGCTTGCGCAAGTACTCCCACCTTCGGGGCGCGTCAGCACTCATCACGAGGCCTTGCCGGCCCGCGCATGTCCCGCCGCGATCAACCAATCCACCATGCGCGTAAGACCTTCGCGTGCAGGGGTGATCTCGTAGCCGAGCTCCCGGCAGGCGTGCGCGGAGGAGTAGGCCCAGTCGCGCTTGTAGATCTCGACCTCCTCATCGGTGAACTGGGGTTCGATACCGGTGACCGAAGCCTGCCAGCGCAACATACGCCCGATCCATCGAGCGAGACCATAGGAGATCTCGCGATGCGGAACCTGAACCCCGCCGGCCTCGGCCATGATCTCAAGCGCCTCGCGAACCGTGAGATTCTCGCCACCGAGCACATAACGCGCGCCCGGTTCTGCCTTCTCGAGCGCGAGGAGGAAGCCTCGCGCAACATC
>CAYSMT010000594.1:0-2203 GCA_964432135.1 uncultured Acidobacteriota bacterium | reverse complement strand
CGCCGATAGGATCGTAGGATCGACCTCGAGGTTGTCGAGCGCGGCTACGATCTGATCAGGATCTTCCATCCACCCGCTCTTAATGGTCGGCCAGCCCGTAAAGACCACGAGCATGACTCGGTCTCCCGGCTGGAGGTGTTCGCTCACAAACTCCCGGGCCCAATCAAAAACCATGTGCCGCGCGGCCGGACGGCGGAGAAGGAAGCTCGCGCAATGACATGTATCCCGAATATGCCACTCGTCGAAAAAGAGGACGAACTGTCCTGCAGGTCGACGAGGCCTCGCGGGCCGGGCGCGTCCCTCCCCAGAGACTGCGCCCGGCCCCATCGTTCCCACCGCGCCATAGTCACCCAGCCGATCGAGAGCGACGATCTTCCGTTCTTCTCCTCCCAGCGTCAGCTCGAGATCCTGTTGGCGTAATTGCGCGCAAGACGCCTCTCCCTTGGGCGTGGCCGTGATCTCAACCTGAATCAGTCGAACCTGCACTTCCTCTCGCAGCTCCGTCGGCACGATCTCGTCCTGGCCCAAGACAAAAACAGCGCAGCACCCCACAAGACCGACGCTTATCGCCCGCATCAGCAGAGCCATAGCCAGCCTCCTCCCTTGCATTTTGAGACTATCAAAGCGGCTTGCTGCAGAGCGCCGCCCCTGCGGATTCTGCGGTGCCTACTCCGCGAAAACCTGACGTAGGCTTCGTAACCCGTTCAGCCGCCCGAGCCAGTAGCGCGGATCTGCTCGACGACATCTCGAGCCATCGCGTTCGGAATCGGGATCGACAGGCTGTACTGGACGATCCGCCACCGCCCATCGATGAGGCGCAAGACTCCCGTACCCCGACACTCCCCATAAGTCGCGCTGAGTAGGCTCTCGTCGAAGCTGGCTATCTTCCCCCCAGGGGAGAATACGACATGCCGCACACCGGGCGTAAAAACCCACGCCGACCTGCCCTGGAAGTAGGGCTCGGCAAAATCCCGAAACTCGGCCAGCGTCCAGCGCTCGGCACCGTCGGTTCCCAAAAAGACACCTTCGGGCGCGAAGAGGGCAAAATAGCTCTCCTCGTCGGCGTTAGCTGCTGCTTGGTGGAAACCATCGAGGGTTGCGTCAACGGCCTCGCGCAACCCCTCAGCCGGCATCGCGCCATCCCGCGCCCTGCAACACGCGCCAGCAACCAGGACGGCGGCCATCGCCACAACGAGCGCTGCTCGGTGCCAAGCAACGATCATCACTCGACCTCCTGAACTGGGACAACCGGCGTGGAGGGCACCCCACGCCGATTGTCCCCACTTGCTCAGACGCCGAGTTTCTCCTTGAGCTTCGAGATCTCGTCCATCAACGTAGTGGACTGTTCTTTGAGCTTCTTGCCTTCATCGCCGAGCAGATCCTTGGGTGACATCTTCTCCAGCTTGGCCTTGACCTCCTCCAACTCCTTCTGCTTGTCGGTCAGTTGCTGCTTGATCTCATCGAGGCCCTCGGCGAACTCTTCGGCTTGGCCTTCGACGGCCTCCTGCACACCTTCAAGGGTGTCACCGACTTTTTCCATGCCTTGCTCGGCCACGTCGCCGGCTGCCTCCATCGCGCCCTCGGCGACAGCACCGGCCTTGTCCGCGGTCTCCTTCGCCGCATCCTTGGCCCCACAACCGGCTGCGAATCCCAGCGTAACCACCAGCGCCAGTCCGAGTGCCATCCATCCTCTCTTCATTGCCATTCTCCTCTCGCGCTCATCGCGCTCGATCGCAGGCGAGATACGCTCGCCTGAACCCGTTCCCATTCGGGCGGGGGCGGGAGCGGTCAGATTCTATCCAGGAGACGACCGGTCGTGCTACCGCGTCATCCAAAAACAACTAGAGCACGATCCGCAGGCCATCCTCCGCGAAAACTAACCCACTATCAGGCGAAAGTTCATCGGCCAGACGCGGTGCGGCGGCGCGTACCTCAGCGGAGAGGTGGGTGAACACGACTTTGCGCACCCCAAGCGCGGGTAGGCACGCCTTCCACTCGGCCCAAGTGCAGTGCCGTCCCGCGGGATGCGCCAGAGCACTGCACTCCGCGACGAGTAGCTCTGCCCCCCGAGCCACCTCTAGCAAGGTTTCGCTCATCGCCGTATCGCCAGAGAAGACCATACGACGACCGTCTTCAGCCGTGAACTCGAGAATGAGGGCCTGCTCGGGAGGATCCATGTGGTCGGCCGCGTACGCGCGTAGGC
>CAYSMT010000593.1:0-2205 GCA_964432135.1 uncultured Acidobacteriota bacterium | reverse complement strand
AGGATTCCGCTGTGACGGCCATCCCACTGACCTTCCGCGCTAGGCAGATGGACGGTCCTTACGAGTTGTCGCTCTGCAGGTGGGAAATAGGGGCTCGTAGAACGGTAGAGATGGACTCGGCCATGGGCTCCCGAGGCGTCGTTGGCCGTGACAAAGACGTAGTAGTTATCCCCGCGCCGCAGTGTTTGCGAGGCGATTTGAGACCATTTCCTGTCCGTGCTCACACCACTCGAGGCGAAGACCGGCGCCTGCTGATATGCACTCCAGGAGATCAAATCTGTGGAAAGTGCGAGACCCGATTCACCGGCGCCCTCGCTTGAGTACCACATCAAGTAGTCTTCACCAACGCGGATCACGCCTCGACACGTTGTGTCACCAAGAGCCCATTCTGCATCGTTGAAAACTGGGTTTGCCGTGCTCTTGGTCCAATTCAGACCATCGGCCGAGGTCGCGTAACCTACCTGCCGACCGGCGCTTCCACGGCCAGTATAGAGCATGCGGTAATCGCTCGGCCCTTCGCGCCAGACAACGGGGGCGAAGACCCCCTCTTCATCCCAAGTCGCGCTACTCGGCGCGAGCACGGGCCCACTCCGCCAACGCGTCCAGCGACGACCATCGGGAGAGAAGGCGATACCAATGCGTTGCTCACCGGTCGCGGAGATCCCTCCGTAGTAAGCGCGATACTCCAGCTCATCGGGATCCCAGATTACACTACCGAGGACGACACCTGCAGCATCCCAGCTTCCAACCGCACCAGGATTGAGCGCAAGACGATTTGATGCCGGAGCCCACTGACCGGGATTATCGGCCAGCCCATCTACACGGCCAGATAGGCTGTCGGTTTCAAACCCGTCGTAGAGCTCGAACACGCTTCCCGCCTGAGAGAGTGTTGTCGCACCCTCGTATCCGGAGTAGATGTAAACCGTGGTGCCTCCCGCCGGCAGCTCGGGCAGGCGCAACCAGAGCGTAGCGGTCTCGGCTTGCGCATCCCAATGCTCGATCCAGAGCGGGATCTCGCTGACCTCATCCGCGAGACTCGCTCTGAGGTCATGCCCATCCGCGGCAGCGCGAGTGAAATCAAAGCTCGCGTCGAGATCGATACGCACAGTTTTGGGAGCGAGCACTTCGCCGCAGGGATTATCGATCGTGACAGCCTGGCGATAGTCCCAGAAGGCATGCAGCCAGGGCACCCGAGCCACGTCGACCAGCAGAGTAAAGTTTTGTGTATCGGAAAGATGACCTGCATCCTCGACCCTTACTGTGATTATGTGAGCGCCGACCTGATCACCACTCGGTGTCCAATCGATCATTCCAGTCAGCGGATCGATCGCCATCCCCGCCGGAGAGTTATCGAGCGAGAAACTGAGCTGGTCGCTAGCGTTCGGGTCGGTGGCTTCCACATCATAGCGATAGGCCTCTTCCGCGATGGCTTCAGTCAGCGGAGATGAAGTAATCTGCGGCGCCTCATTGATCTCATCATTTGTGACGTGGATATAGTCGCTGTGCGTGCGAGAGTCGGACCCCGCGAAGCCACTGACGTCGAGAACAACGGTGTACATACCGAGCTGATCGTAGCTATGGGTCGGGTTTTGTTCGCTGCTTGTTGTGCCATCGCCGAAGTGCCATAGCCAGGAGTTGACGTCTCCCGTGGACTCATCGCTGAAACGTACGGAGAGCGGAGGTGCACCGGCTGTCGGCAGCGCGGAAAAGACCGCTTGCGGAGCCCCCAGTTCTTCGACGAGCACGGCGAACATGCCCACAGAACCACCTTCCTGGACGACCAGACCGGGAGCCTCGTTGCCACCGAGGGTCACAACTCCGGCGGGGTACTGGCGCTTCCAAACGTTCCAGCTATGGTATCGCCGGCTGATCTGCTCGCCCGTGCGTATGAAGTTGTTTTCAACCCAGTTCGGAGCCGTTGCCGCCTCAGTGCTGTAGAGGAGGTAGACCCAGACCGGCTTGTTCACTTCAAATGTCAAGTAGTCTTCAGAGCTTTCGTAGCGGTCACGATTCGCGGTCTGCACAACCGGCAGATTGATGTAGTGATGAGGTGCTGCCGTGAATGGATAGGAGCGATCCATGTAGGGTCTCGTTGCTGGATCAAGCCCCAAGGTTGACTCGTCGTAATCCGCCGGTGTGAGAATCGTGATCGTCAGCGGGTCGGTCGTCGCACCCTCGCTGACCGTAACGACGTAGCTTTGTGTG
>CAYSMT010000592.1:1332-2206 GCA_964432135.1 uncultured Acidobacteriota bacterium | reverse complement strand
TGGTGGGCTCCTCGTGACACTTCCCGCAGGTGTCTGCGACCTTTTGTTTGTTGACCGAGCTCTTCGGATCGGATGCGGGGTAGAGGTCGTGATCCCCGTGACAGTCGGTGCAGACCGCCGTTGGCTCATGATTCCGCCAACCGACGCCATGCACTGACTCGACATAGCTCGGCAGTGAGATCGGCAGCCGGACGAAATCCGGCGTGACGATCGCATCCGCACCGTGACATTTGCCGCAGGTATCCGGAATGTTGAAGTGGTTGACTGCGCTCGCCTCGTCCGACGCTGCGAGCACATGATGCCCGCCGTGGCAGTCACCACAGCTCGCCGCGACGGCATCACCTTTGATCTGCGCGCTGCGATGGGCACTCCCGCTATAGGTCGCGATCTCCTCCTCATGGCAGTTACCGCAACCAAAACCGGCACTCTGCCGGCGCGAGGAAAGCTCATGCCCGGTGTGACAGGACAGGCAGCCCATCTCCTCGATGGCCATCAGATCCTCGTGGACAGAACCCTCAAAGAGCGCGAGCTGATCGTCGTGGCAACGCAAGCAGCTTTGCTCGACGGCCGGCTTGTCGACCGGAGAGAGCCGGTGAGGATCGCCTCCTTCGGCGTGGCAGTCAGCACAGCGCGGCGCGCGGGCAGGATCCGCTCCCTCGTGCAGGCCATGCTTGCTTTCGGCGAAAGCCTCGGCCTGCTCGTCATGGCACATCGCACAATCGACCTTCTCATAGGCCTCAAAATGCGGCAGATCGTCGAAATCGGCGTCCTGGGAATGACAGTCAGTGCACTCCATGTCCGCATGGACGCTCGCGGCGAAGAGCTCCGGATCGACAGCGACGGAGCGATCATCCTCCGTCGTCAGCTCCGGATC
>CAYSMT010000592.1:0-1322 GCA_964432135.1 uncultured Acidobacteriota bacterium | reverse complement strand
CAGGCAGTCGCTATTCTCGGCAAGCACCGAGGGAAGAGCGAGCGAGAGGAGGAAGGCGGCAAGAACGCCCCCAAAGCATGCGCGGCGTGCGAGACGGGCAGGCATCTTCACATCTCCGGTTCAGCAGTGTGCTTCGCCCCATCCTAGGGGCCATGGCCGATATGGCGCGTCAAAATAAATAGTAAGCTATTGGCGAAATCAGAGCAACTATCTTGTTAGCCTTGCTTTCACTTTTACAAAACACCGTGTCTGCTCTAGGAGATCAGCATTCGACGCCGGGACGAGTGATAAGCCCTTCTCCCGCCCTGCCGTTCATTTTGATCACAATGGCCTCATCGAAACGCAGATGGCGCACGGCGCCCAAGCGCTCCTCATCGGCATGGCCAGCGAGCCAGTTCCAATCGACAAACTCGGCTTCGTTGCCTTCATTGACGGTGAAATATCCCACGTTGAAAGAGGTGAGGTTCTGGAAGAAGTGGGTTCCTTGAGAAGGCGTCACTTGGAAGTCCCGAAAACCAGCCTCCACAATCGCCCGCGCCCCCGAGATCTGATCCCAGGCAACAGGCACACCGAGCCAGGGGTCCCGGGAACCCCAGCGTCCGACACCAACGAGCAAGTAGGGCACACCCGCCCCGACGAGCTTGTTATTCATCCGGGCCACATCCAGAGCTACTTGTCGTGCGTCCTCGCGGCGATACTCGTGATAGTCGACGACGATCAGATCATGCACCTCGATCCGTCCGTTGCCGAGCACGTTGCGGCTGCGACAGATCAGACGCTGATCGTCGATCTCACCCAACTCAAGCTCCGCCGTCTCGTGGGAAAGCGCCAGCGGGCGCATCTGCAAGAACCCGAACTCCTTGGGCTGCCCCCGCGGCGTGTCGAGATTGACGGCGAACTCGATCTCGACAGGAGCCCCGACACCCCAACTCCCTACCTCAAGCAGGATTTCGAGAATTTTGGCCAGGGGAAAAGTCTCGTACTTAAGTATCGGCGCGAAAGAAACGAGCCGCACTCCCGGCCGAGAAGTTCCGTCATAGATGGCGTCGTTCTCGGGAGAGTAGGTCGACCCCGTGGCCGCGAGGGTCCCATCCGCCTCCGCCACCTCCAGCCCGTACTCGAGCTCGCGAATACTGGCCCGCCCGTCGATTTCGGCGGATAAGGGCAGGGCCCAGAAGCTACGTTGAGAGTTCGAAAGAACGTCTTCCACAGAAGAAAACTGCACCATATGCCTAGGGTAACGAGGGGAAAACTGCAGGCACTTACCTCCCTCGACAACCGCCTTGCCCATCCCCAACGCGACCGATGCGACGCCGTCATCA
>CAYSMT010000591.1:0-2213 GCA_964432135.1 uncultured Acidobacteriota bacterium | reverse complement strand
TGGATCGAGCCCGCGCTGCAGAGAACGCGGCCCGCGAGGAGGTGGCGCGCGAGGAGGAAGCGGCGCGCACTGGCGCCGATGAAACGACCCTCGAGGAGGGGCTCACCGCCGCACAGGATCCTTTCCTTGCCTCGCTGGGCATCGACGCCGAGGTGGAGGCCCTACTGCCCGAGCTGGGCATCGATCTCGGTGAGCTTTCCGAGAGAAGCGAGTTGCTCGGTGAGGATCTCGAAGATGCCGATGCGGGGTTGATCAAGCGGCTATCCCAGATGAACGTCGGACAGAAGCTGCGGGTCGCCCTTTTCGGAGGCAAGGAAGAGCGCAATATCCTGGTGCGCGATTCCAACCGCATCGTCGCGGCTGCCGTCATCAAGAATCCGAAATTCAGTGACTCTGAAGCGGATGCCGTAGCCAAGAGTCGCAACGTCAGCGACGAAGTGCTCCGCCTGATCGCACGTCATCGCGACTTTGCCAAGCAGTATTCAATCCAATTCAGCCTCGTGCAGAATCCGCGAACCCCAATGGACATCGCACGCAACTTCATCCCCTTTCTCAACGATCGCGACCTTCGGATGCTCATCAAGAATCGCAACGTTTCCGATGTCGTGCGTCGCCAAGCCAAGAAGGTCTCGGAGGTCAGGACGGCAAGACGACAGGGACGGCGGCCCGGTCAATGAAGCGACGCCATACAAAGGACGATCGGCCCGACGATCAAACGCAGTCGATTCACCTCGGGTCTTGCGATAGAGTTAGGCGCCGAAACGGGAGCCTCGGCGAGCGAAGTAAAGCTCAGAGCTGTCAAGGAATGCGATGCGAGCGCTAAAGAATGTCAGGCAACACCTGCGAAGCTATCACCTGAAATCAGGTGTGTTCCATTTCTACCGCGCCGAACACGGACCGGCCGCAGATCACCTGACGCGCGCCCTGTCGGAAGAAGAGGACAAACTCAGCTCAGCCGACCGGCGCTCGGCCCTGTACTACCTCGTGCAGACCCGCATCGGCGCTGCGACCGACTTCGAGGCACGCAGCGAAATCGATCGTGCGATCGAGCAATATCACAAGGCTCTCGAGGTCATGCCTCGCTACCCGGATGTTCATCTGCGTCTCGGCGAAGTCTTGTTGAAGGACGGACGCACGACGGAAGCGATCACTCACTTCGGCAAGGCGCTCGAGATCAACCCACTTTACGTACAGGCAAGAGTTCGACTCGGCTTTTCTTACCTCGCCCTTGGAGAGCACAAGCAGGCCAGCGCATCGTTCCGCGAAGCCCAGCGCGCCCGCGAGGAAGTCGCTTGCCGACGTATCGAGGAAGCCGAGGCGGCGATGGCACGCGGCGCGATCGGGGTCGCATCGGACATATACAAAGACGCGTTTCATGAAGATCTCTCCTTCTTCCAACAGCTTTTTGACAAAGGCATGGTGCATCTGCGAAGCGAGGCATGGGAGGATGCCGCCGAAACCCTGCGCGAGGCCGCGGAGCTGTGCCCACGCTTCGCCGATGTGCATAACTATCTCGGTGTAGCCCTTGCAGAACAGGGCCGCTACGAACCGGCGATCCGTGCCTTCGAACGATCCGTCGCCATCAATCCCGAGTACCTCGTGGCCTGGCTGAACTTGGCCTACTGCGGCTGGGAAGCTGGCGAGATCGATCTCACCGAACGCGCATTGCTCGAGGTCCTCGCGCGCGAGCCTGACAACGCACCGGCGCAGCACCTCCAACAACAGCGAGATGAAGCGAAACGCGCCGGCCACGGCCGGCGACAGCGGTCGCGCTCAAGTGCGACCCAGGGAAGCTCATGACGATCGTCGCGCACGGGCTGACCAACAAGGGCATGGTGCGCCCCCATAACGAGGACGCCTACCACGTCGACGTAGAACGCGGCGTGTTCGCTGTCGCTGACGGAATGGGTGGTCATGCCGCCGGCGAGGTGGCTTCGGGCCTGACGATCGACGCCATCCGGGAGATCTTCTCCTCGGCGCGTGATGAAGATGCCGACATTCGCCAACTCCTCAAGCGTGCCATCGAGGAGGCGAACCAACGCATCGCTTCCCGCATCCGTGAACGACCTGAGTACCGGGGGATGGGCACGACAGCCGTCATCGCTTTCGCGGAAGAAACGCGCCTCTGGATCGCCCACGTCGGCGACTCGCGTGCCTACAGGGTCCGTGACGGCTCGATCGAGCAGCTCACATCTGACCACTCTTTCGTCAAT
>CAYSMT010000590.1:0-2216 GCA_964432135.1 uncultured Acidobacteriota bacterium | reverse complement strand
CCGGTATCGAGGCGCGTATTACCGATACGTCGCAGGTCGTCCGCCCTCGTTTCGCCGCAGGTTCCGCGCCGCGGCCGCGCCAGATTCACGCGGGCCTGCTCGTTCTGGTTGCGGCCAGCGTGGCGATCGCTGCCCTTGCCATTGGACTGCTCGTCAGCCGTCCTGGAATCGGGCCCGCCGGTCCCCGGACGCTCAACCCATTGGCCCAGAGCCGCGACGAGGTCATCCTCACTGCTTATCGCACGGCCGGCAGAGAGTACCAAGGTGCTGTTGATGAGCTCGTCCAGATCTACAACGTGCGTCGCAAGGAACTCTCTCCCGACACAGTGGCCGTCGTCGAGCAGAGCTTACGCGTCATCGATCAAGCGATCGCTGACGCTCGCGCGGCGCTCGAGAAGGACGCCGGAGATGCCACAGCCGGTCGCATGTATGCCGCGATGTACCAACGAAAGCTCGATCTTCTACGCAAAGTCAGTGCTCTTCCTGCCGAACTCTGAGGTGCCATGATGACGACGATCCGCACACATGAGATGACCCTGATTTCAGTTTCTTCCTTCGGCGAAGAGGGCCCGCTCGTTTTTCATGTTGCTGGCCGTGTTCTTGCGCTGGGTCTCGTGTTGTTGGCGTCCCTACCGTGGGTGTTGGCGAGCCGTGAGATCGATCAAAAGGTACCCATGAGCTCCCGGGGTGAGGTCAGTGTTGAGATCATCGCGGGGTCGCTGACCTTCCTGCCGACCGACGAAGCAGAGCTGCGCATCAAGGGCACGCTTGGCGACCACGTCAAGGATCTTGAGATCGACGCTGACGGAGAGTCGATCGAGATCGGGGTCGAGGTCGAGAGCGGAGCTCGCCGAGGAGACAGCTTTGCCGAGCTGACGATCTACCTGCCTTCCGGTGCGAGCATCGATGTTGAATCCGTGGCGGCAGGCATCTCGGTCAAGGATTTGAGAGGAAGCATCGATATCGAGGTCGTCAGCGGTGACGTGCATCTCAGCGGCATCGGTGGAGCGGTCGATATCGATGTCATCAGTGGTGATGTCGAGTTAGGTGGTGAATCGCTCCAATCTGCCGCTATTGAGACCGTCTCTGGCAGCATCTCGGTCAACGGTGGTCTGGTTCCTGGAGAGCGTTACGACTTTGAGACCGTTAGCGGCGACATCGAGCTGACCGTTCCCTCATCGGTCTCCGCCCGCTTCGAGATCGCGACCTTCTCCGGTGAGATCAAGAACGACTTCGGCCAAGCGCCTGAGCGAGAAAGCCGTTGGGTTCCCTCCAAGACCTTGCGCTTCGAGACGGGTGGCGGTTCTGCCAGGGTCTCCATCGAGTGCTTCAGCGGGACGGTGAAGCTGAGAAAGCACTGAGGAGTGGGAGCGTTCTGGGCCAGTGTTTTTGGGAGCGTATTTCACCGGCGCAGCGGCTCGGGAGGATCAGCGGGTGATGAGGGTGGTCCACTGGCCCATCTCGTTTGACTGGCTATGGGTTTTCAGGCCTGCTTTGAGCAGCTCTTCGATCAAAGGGAGAGGCTGAAAGGCGCTTTCGATGCGGAGCGCTTGACCCGGCGCAGCGCCACGCATCAGGCTGCGGACCTTGGCGAGTGGATGTTCGCCTCGCTCGAGCAAGGCTTCCACGTTGATGGTCGCGAGGATTTCCACTGACGTGGTCCAGGGTGGCGGCGTCTGGCAGGTAGCCTTCTGGTCTTTGACGGAGGCCTCGCCCTGAAGCGCATCGAGAGCATCCTGCCCGATCTCGCGGCGTAGGCGTAGAACGAGCTCACGGATCGGCAGGCCGGCGATTCCCGCGGCTGTCTCTAGGGTGGCGATCTTCGCAACCGTTTTACGGAGCATGGGATGGCGTAGCTTGGCGAAAACGGGCGCGATGTCGATCAGGACTTGCTCGAGCTGAGGGTACTCGTCGAGCAAGGCACCTACTCGCGTCTCCGGCGTGATGGAGAGCATCTGTTAGCCCTCGCTCTGCGCTTCGCCCCAGGCCAGCAGGCGCCGCTCGCCCTCGAGTGCGCGTAGCCCCGTGAGATCCTGCGTCATCTCGAGGCAGCCCAGATACTCCTTGTCGTCGTTGCGCACCGCGAAGTAGCGAATGTGCACAAAACGAGGACCAAGCTGGATCCAGAACTCCGCAAGGTCTTCTTTTCCGCTGCGGAAATCAGCCAATATGCGCTCAACGATGTGCACGCTGTGTGGTGGATGACCGTTGTGCAC
>CAYSMT010000589.1:0-2217 GCA_964432135.1 uncultured Acidobacteriota bacterium | reverse complement strand
GCTTATCGGCTCGATGATCGGTGTGTCCGTGGCCATCGAGCAATCGGGCACGGCCCAGTGGATCGCGGAGCGCGCCGTGTCCTTCGCGGGAGGAGCCGACGCTTCGCCACTGATCCTCATGGCAGGGGTCTACTGGATGACCGTGCTCTTGACCCAGTCGATGTCCAATGCCGCCGCGGCGGTCCTCGTCGTGCCGATCGCCTTCTCGACGGCGGAGCTGCTCGGAGTCAGCGCGCGGCCGCTGGCGATCACCGTCGCCATCGGAGCTTCGCTGGCGTTTATGACGCCACTCGAGCCGGCCTGCCTGCTCGTCATGTCCACAGGACGTTACCGCTTCCGTGACTTCCTTGTTTTTGGCGCCCCGCTGACGATCCTCTGCTTTTTCGTCGTGCTCTTCGTCGTACCGCTGTGCTTCCCTTGGTGAGATGCACGTGGGGTGCGAGGGAGCGACGACTGATCCGGCGCGGGACTACCAATAAATCTCGTCCCAAGCGATGAAGCGCTCTGCGGCTTTGTCGAAGATCCAGATTCGACGGTTTTCGAAACGCTTGAACTCCTCATCGGGGTAGAGAGTGTCCTTGACGCGCACTTCTTGGATGAGGGGTTCCTGAAGCCAGACCAGAGTGCGCCCGAGGATGTTCGCGCGGTAGATTGAAATCTCGCCGGTCTCTATCAGCTCCGAGCCACGCTCTCCCGCCTGGCGTCGCATGTAGCTGGCGACGATGCGATCGTCCGTGCTGCGCTTCTGGTCGACCTTGATCTCGAGAACACCCGCATAGCCTTGATAGATGAACTCATGGTGGGCCTTCCACTGGGTATCGATGTCGAAGTCGTGGGAGGTGTGCCAGTACAGGCGAATCTCCCAATCTCCGGTTTGAGGGTTTTTGCGTAGGTGGAGCGCGTGGCGCTCTCCCGGGGCGATGCGCGACCAGGTTCCGGTGAAATGCCCTGCGGAGCTGGGGGCCGGTGCCTTGAGCCGCTGGGAAGAGCCACGTCGCGCCAGGCGCTTGCGCTCCGCAGCCGTCTTTCCCTTCTCGGCGGGGCTGACCCTGGGTTGGATTGTTCCGGGGGCCTGAGCGAACGCCGGGGCATAGAGTAGGACGGCGAGGCTCGTGGCGACGAGGGCTCGGGCGAGAGGGCGCGCAAGGGCGTGCATATGTTGGCTCCACGGCTTTGGGCTGTTCGCCGACTTCGACTCGAGCGAGAGTACGGAGAGTGTGCTGTCGGCGCAAATCGGCCTTGCGGCTCAGTCGAGCAGACAGCGCAGCTTATCGAGCTGCTCATCGTTCAAGCGCCCGGCATCGCGCGCCAGCTCCGCGGCCAGGCGCGCCAGCACCCGGTGGGCCGCAGTCGCTCCAGCGACGATCCTCCTGCCGTCCTCAGACCCCTTCGTGGCGGCGAGGTGCTGGGCTAGGGTCGCGATGTCTCCTCGCGCTGCTGGCCCCGTCAGTGCCTGGCCTGGACCCATCCGGCGGTAGGCTTCGAGAGCGCTCGCCGCGAGGTGGCTCAGCAGCTCCCGGGCCTCCGTCGCGCCGATGCCCGTCGTTTCGAGTAACCCTTCAGCCGCAGCGAGCAGTGCCGTCAGGTCACCTGCCGCCATGACGGCCGCCATATGCACGCGGGGCCGCAGGGCGTCGTCGACCTCCAGGGGGCGCATGCCGAAAGCCCGTGCGAGGCGTCGCCCGAGGCGCCGTGCGGCCGGGTCGCCCGAAAGTGTGGCGAAAGCACCGGCCAGCGATGCCGCCGAGCCGGGTCCCTGTAGCGCCACGACGGGGTGAAACACTCCCGTTGCCGCACCTCGGTCGGCCAGCGCGCTCAGCACCCCCGTGGAGAGCGCTCCTGCACAGTGTAGGGCCCAGCGCGGCCCGCGCTGCGCCGGCCAGGTGGCCGCGAGTTCTGCCGCGAAACCCTCGATCGCTGCGTCGCGGACCGCAATCAGGAGGGCGCCGCCGTGGGCAATGGCACGGTCGAGCTCGGCTTCGCATCGTGGCGCCGCTGAAGCACCGAGGCCCCCATCCGGCCGACTGAGGCGGCGCGCAAGAGCCCGCCCCTGTCGTCGATCGCGAGAGTACAATCGCAGATCGGTGCAGCCCGCCGCCACGAGGGCTGCCGCGAAGGCGCCGCCGGCCCGTCCGGCCCCAAGCACGGTCACGGTCAGGCTGCGAAGCTCCTGTCGCTGCGCCGTCAAGGTGGTGTTCCCCCAAGACCTTTCCAGAG
>CAYSMT010000588.1:0-2218 GCA_964432135.1 uncultured Acidobacteriota bacterium | reverse complement strand
CCTTCCGGCGCGAAGAGGCGACCCGTCGTCATCGCGAACGCGGTCTGGCCAACCTCGCGGCTTTGCAGGAGAGGATTCGGCTCTGGCAGCTCCGACAGGAGGAACTGCTCGAGAGGCTTCGTTCGATCAGCCGTCGCCTTGAAGGCGACCGCGGCGCCTGATCCGCTCACGGCGCTGTCGAAGTCTCCCCCCGGGGCCCTCGGTGCTTCTCGTCCAAGGAAGTGACTCGGCACCTTGGGGGCTGGGTCGATTCGCATCATTCGTGTTCCGGAGTCTACAGAATGCGCGCATGCGTCCGATGAGATGTTAGACGGCGCCCCTGCCCGGGGCGTGAGCACAACGACTCCGGGGTGTGCACGCGGAGAGCCCCACGGGAGACGACCGATGGCAATGAAGGTACTTCTCGTCGATGATTCGGCTGTGATGCGCAAGGTCATCACGCGTGCGCTGCGCCAGGCGGGTCTGGACATCGGTGACATCTTCGAAGCGGGAGATGGCCTTGAGGCGATCTCGGTGCTCGAACGCGAGAGCGGCATCGACTTTGTCCTCTCGGACTGGAACATGCCGAACATGAACGGCGTCGACTTTGTCGCGCAGGCGCGGGCCAAGGGTTTCAAAATGCCGATCGTGATGGTCACGACGGAATCCGGAAACGACCGGATCGCGCAGGCGACCGAGGCGGGAGCGAACGGCTTCATCCACAAGCCGTTCACGCCGGATCGGCTGGCCGAGACGATCGGGCAGTTCGTTCCCGCATAACCCGCACAAGCCAGGGAGGGTAGTGGACCCCATGACAGTCTCAGCGCCTGTAGAGCTGGATGTGCCGGCATCGTTGGAAGCCGCGTTCAAAGAAGTTATCGAGATGATGTTTTGCATGGGAGTGGAGGGCCCCCTCGCCTCGGCGGAGTCGGAGGACTTTTCCGTCGCCGGGATGATCGGCCTCGCTGGGGCGCAGTTTCGTGGCCTGCTGCAGATCAGTTGCACGCAGACCTGCGCTCGCGATCTTGCTGCCGCCTTGCTCGGTGGGGAGGAGATGCTCGAAGACCCCGCAATGGTCAACGATTCAATGGGTGAGCTTGCCAACATGCTTGGCGGTGTCGTCAAGCAGCACATCGATACCAGCGGCGTGTCTGTTGAGATCTCGCTTCCGTCCGTGCTCGAGGGAGAGTTTCATCTTACGGGCGTCGGGGCGGAGAACGTCGAAAGGCAGCATTACAAGGTGGACGGGCAGCCCATCCTCCTCACGCTGAACTACTGCGAGACCGACGGCAACTCCTGATGTCTCGGTGAATGTGGGGCGCTCGCGATCTTGAGCCGCCCGCGTCCTTTTTTTCCGAGCTGGGTTCCTGGGAGCGCAGTGCGCTTAACCTCAAGCTGGCGCGGGAAGGGTGCTCAAGAGCTCGGCGATCAGCTCCACGCTGGCGGGTAGGACGACGAAGCTGTCGACCTCTGCTGCGCGAGCGGCCACAACGAGATCACGTGTGGGCCGATCGGAGCACGCGATGACGAGGCTTGGTCGTCGTGTCGGACTGGCCAGTGACTTGAGTCGTATCGACAGGTCCGTTGGTGAGCGGCTGACAACGAAGAGCACCTCGACCTCTGCGCTGGCTGGCGTGGCCATCAAGACTCGTGCGCCGGCGCTTTCGAGCAAGCTCTTGAGCGCGCGCGCACCGGGATCTGCGGGATGGCAGCTGATGTGAATTCGGGCACCAGGAGAGATTTCGGAGCCCGATGCGGTGCTGGTGGCCGATGCGTCTTCACCTTCTTGTGCCGATGCGTTTTCACTAGCCGAGCCGCTTCCCTCGTCGGATCGCTCTGCCCTTTCTTCTTCCTCCTCGCGAGTTTCACTGCGGGCTATTGCGACAGGGGCTTGGTCCGGTGTTGCGGACGAGGTCATATCGGCCTTGGCGTTCTGCGGCTCTTCCTCGGGAAGGCCCGGAGGCGCATCGGAGTTCGCGTTTGTCTCCTTTTCCACAGCCGGTTCTTTCGGGGTGTTTCCCCCGTTTTTTGGAGCGCTTTTCCCCGTAGCAGAGCGGATCTGCTCGGCGGAAATGACGCCCTGACTCCGGTCGCTCGACGCGAGAAGAAGGGCACCGCGATCGTCGCCGTCGATCAGTATGGTTCCTGCGACGAGATCCCAAGGATGGTTTGCATCGACCTCTGCGAGGACACCAGGCCAGGTTGGGATCTCTTTCAAACCGAACTCGGCACCGCGTCG
>CAYSMT010000587.1:0-2220 GCA_964432135.1 uncultured Acidobacteriota bacterium | reverse complement strand
ACCGATCGAGATGCCCCGGGCCGCCACCGATCTCCTCGATCCTCACGCGATGGGCTACAACCCCAGCACGCGGGGTCAGGCCATCGATCGGGTGATCGCTTTCCTGGAGCAATAGCAAGGCGTCAGGACGCGGCGGGAGCCGCAGAGTGCTCTTTCTCGATCTCGACGAATTCGGGGATACGGCGCCGAATGGACTCGGCCAGGGGCCGCCCGCAGCGACGTTCGATGAATGTCATCAGCTCGGCCACGAAAGCTCCTGCCTCGGGAACGCCAGCAGCGACAACACGCGCCTTGATCGCCTCGACGCCGCGAACGCCCGCACCGAAGAGATCGCGCCCATCGTTGTGCAGCAAACCCCAGGTTTCCGGAATCCAGGAGACGAGGCTGACTTCGACCGCGCGGGAGAGCCGATCATGAATTGAACCGATGAGCATCATCAAAGCCGCACTGATGACGCTCTCCTCGAGCTGGAAGCGTGCGGCCAAGTGTTGTCTGAGTTCGCGGGATCTCTTGGAGCCAACCGTCTCCATCTCCTTGCTCTCCTCTCCGGCCCCCCTTCAGGGCATCAGCTTGCGACCCACTGGGCCGGCGCGTCGACAGCATGAGGTCGGGGAGCCCGGCGAGCGGGCATCGCCAAGTCATAACGTAGTGCCAAACGGTGGCTCCAGTCACGCAGACGCGACCAAGCCGTGTTCCCGTAGCAGCGACGGACGTGATCGTCGATGACCGCAAGTGCCGTAAAGGCCTCTTCAACGCTCAGCCCGGCCGAGACGATCGCTTCCCAAGACTCCAAAGAGGCCCGGCCCTGGGGATCGATCGCCCGCCAGGCTGTCATGGGGAAGGCACTCAAACGCCGGGATGCCTCACCGTCGAAGCCCGTGATGAGCACACCGAGCAGCCTCGTGAGGGCCTCGCGGACGACGGGAACAGGACGACCGACCAGCCGCGTCAGCTCGTCGAGAAGGTTCTCTTCTTGCACCACTTCGTACATGGAGGGCTTCATCCTTTGCTCCGCTCCCCCAGCGGAGGAGTCCGGTACGAAGCCCTATTGCAAGAGCCGTGCACAAATTGAAACTATTGTTAACACTGAGCTTATAAAGCAACGCCGTCATGTGAGCCGGCCGCAGCGACCGCCTGTCGGACAGGCTGACCGGACGGAGCGGACAGCGCAAGCCCACGAAACGCCCGGTGCGAGACGCAGGCGCATGATCGACGCTCTTCCGGCCCGCGTCGCCCCAGATGACCTTCAGCGGCCGAGGAGTTGGCGAGCTGTGAACAAGGTTTCAAGCTCCAGACCTCGCTCTGCGAGCGCCTGCGCGCCCCCCTCTTCTCGGTCCACGACGACCACGGCACCGACGACCTCGAGGCCGGCATCTTTCGCGGCATCGGCGGCGATCAGCAAGCTGCCCCCGGTGGTGATGACATCTTCTACGATCACGACCCGTGAACCCTCCGGCGGCGCGCCCTCGATCTGCTGACCCGTCCCGTGCTCCTTGCGCTGCTTGCGGACGAGAAAAGCCTGAAGCGCTTCGCCCCGCAGATGCGATGCGATGGCAACGGCGGTCGCGACAGGGTCGGCACCCATCGTCAGCCCCCCAATCGCGGTCACCTCCCATCCCCGGCGAGAGATCGCCTCGCAGATGAGCTGGCCGACGAGCCAAGCCCCCTCCGGATGCAAGGTCGTGCGGCGACAATCCAGGTAATAGTCGGAGGTCTTCCCGCTGGCCAGGACGAAGTGCCCCGTACGCAGTGAACGCTGCCGGATGATCTCCGCGAGTCTTTGCTGCATCTGGTCCGCCTCCATTCGGCTTTTCCCTTTGCAAAATTCGTGAAGTAAGGTAATTCTCTCATCCAAGCAGCCCCCCGGCGAACCGCGCCAGGCAAGACCGTCCTCGCGCGTACAAGCACGGGCCTCGAACCCACGTGACTTTTCGGGCAAGGGGCTGTCGAGAAAGGTGTGGACGCGTTGATAACACGGGACTTTCCCGCGATACGAACCTAAATTGCTTTCGAAGGGGCGCCGGCACGTGCTGGTGTCGGGTTGATCACCATTCCAGCTTTGCTCTCTCGGGAGCGACGCCTTCGCTGGGAGGTAAAAGGGATCCATGACCATCAAATTGCGACGTTTCCTCGTAGTTTTACTCACTCTCGTCCTGGCCCTGGGCAGCCTGTCAGCTTTCGCCGCCCCAAGCCAGATCTCAACGATCCACGGCCGGGTTT
>CAYSMT010000586.1:0-2235 GCA_964432135.1 uncultured Acidobacteriota bacterium | reverse complement strand
CGCTACGACAAGGTCGTCCTGTTTCCTTTCACCGAGCGGCGCGTTTTCCCCCTCCTTGAGACGCGTTGGCCTTGGCTTTACCAACAGTTCGTACGCATCACTCTCCTCGTTTGGCATGACGCGCCTAACGGCTGGGCCGGTCGCGAGGCCGAGGTCATTCAAACCAAGATCGGCGACCGAGAGATGACGCTCTGGACGCCCATCTGCTACGAGATCTTCTATCCCAAGCTAGGACGACAGGCACGCAAGAAGGGTGCGGAGCTATTCATCAACTTGACCTCCGAGGGCTGGCTCGGATGGCCCGCATCCCACGACATGCTCGGTGCCGCGATCCTGCGGGCGGTGGAAAACCGAGTGGGCTTCGTGCGTGCAGCGAACACGGGCGTCTCGGCTTTCATCGATCCCGGCGGGCGCGTTCGCGCTGTATTGCGCGGCCGCCGAGGGCGAACCCATCTCGACGAAGGCTTTCTCATCGCACGAGCGCAACTGTTCAAAGGACAGATGCCGATATATCCTCGCATTGGGGGGCTCCTCGATCCTCTCGCCTTCGTGATCGCCACGCTCGTCTGCGCGCTGGGTCTGTTCCGGCGTCGAAGCGCGCGGCGGAGGAAAAACGCGTGAGCGAACCGCAACTTCTTGAACGAGAGACCATCCCCCTACCTCTCCCCAAGG
Source organism: uncultured Acidobacteriota bacterium (assembly GCA_964432135.1). GTDB lineage: Bacteria > Acidobacteriota > Polarisedimenticolia > J045 > J045 > JANTFM01. Next base: position 1,563 of record CAYSMT010000586.1, on the reverse strand, counting down.
AACGCCCCGAAAGCTACGTTCAACGGGTGACAAAAGCCTCTGGAACGAGCTTCTACTACGCTTTCCTCACTCTTCCCCGGCCGCGTCGGGACGCCATCTTCACTGTGTATGCGTTTTGCCGTGCGGTGGACTGCGCTGTCGACGAGGCCCGAAACGACGAACAAGCCCGGCGACAGCTTGCGCATTGGGCAAGCGAGCTCAATCGCGCGTTCGAAGGCGGTGCTCAGGAACCCATCGCGATTCGCGTGGGCGAGGTCTCCCGTGCCTTCTCCCTTCCGCGAACCATCTTTGAGCAGATTATCGAGGGCGTCGCCTATGATCTCGCACCGCGGCGTTTCGAAACCTTCGAAGATCTCGGTCGCTACTGTGATCTCGTGGCGGGCGCTGTCGGACGGCTGTGCGTGAGGATCTTCGGGCATGCGGAGGCCTGGGCCGATGCCTATGCGATCGATCTCGGCCGGGCCCTGCAACTGACGAACATTCTGCGCGATAACGGCCCAGATGCTCGGCGTGGACGCTTCTACTTGCCCCTCGAAGACCTCGCGCGTCATGGCCTCGATGAGGCCGCCGTACTCTCCTCCGGAAGGGCTCGCATCGACCTGCTGTGCTTCCAGGCCGAGCGCGCAGAGAGCTATTTTCGTGCCGCACACCGGGCCGTCGATCACGGAGGGCGCAGCTTGGTCGCCGCCGAGATCATGGGAGCGATTTACCACCGACTGCTCCAACGACTCGTCGCAGAGGGTTTTCCTGCGTCAGGACCCATCGTGCGTGTACCACGCGGAGAGAAGCTGCTCATCGCGGCACGAACCTGGCTGAGGATGCGCTTGCCAGGAGGTCATCGGCTCTAGTAAGGTCGTTGCACTGCTGGGGGAGTTAACTTTTCGGTCGTTTTGACGGGACCGTTGTGATGGGTCTTGGGGTGTCGGTATGGCGCTTTGTCCCGAGTGTGGTGGTCAGGTCTCTTCGATGCGTATGGTTTCGATTCGCCCGGCGGAAGGCGTGACCTGCCGTTGGTGTCGTTCCGAGCTGCGTGTTTCGCGCCTGACGCGCCTGTTACTCGACTTTACACTCGTCTGTGGCGGAGCCATCTCGGTGTCCTGGCTCGGTGCGCTCTATCTCGATCGAGGTGATCCCCTCTACCTCCTCCTGATGGCCGCTTGTCTCCTTGTCTTGGGCGTTGTCGTCTTGGTCGTCGAGGGCGTATGCGAGCTGGAAACCAGCGTACCTCGGGACCACCGTGACTGGAAGGCCACCGATCATCACGAGGACGACGACGCCGAATGGAACGCAGGCTGAACGAGGTCGAGATCCTTGGCCGGAAGGCTCGACCGGTAGGTTGCATTTACGCCATCGGCCGAAACTACGCTGAGCATGCCGAAGAAATGGGCACCACGCCGGATCCGGTCGTCTTCATCAAACCCGCATCATCGCTCCTGCCGGGAGGCGGCGAGTTCGACCTACCCGAAGGCAGCGAGCTGATCCACCACGAGGTCGAACTCGTGCTCCTGCTCGGCACCGGCGGTCACCACCTCGACCGTACGCAAGCGGAGCAGGCCATCGAGG
>CAYSMT010000585.1:0-2237 GCA_964432135.1 uncultured Acidobacteriota bacterium | reverse complement strand
TGAATCGCCTGCAACCGCAGACGCTCGATCTCCCGCGCCTCACCTAGCTCAACTCTGAGCGCAGTGAAGGTGAGACTTCCCTCCACAGTAGTTGCCTGAGACCTAAGCAGATCGACCCTCTGGCGCGCTGCGGCCAGACGCACGACGAGACGCCGGATCTGTGCTCGGGCCTCGGCTTGGACACGTAACAGCTCTGCCGAGGCGACGCGCTCGCCGGCCCTACCCACACGAAGCGAAGCTCTGTATTGCCGCGGCAAGGGAAGCTCAAGCTCGACAGCCGCAGCCCATTCATGGTCAGAAGATGAGTCGAAGCGATTCTCACCTCGACCGAGACTTAGCTCGAAGCTCGGATCGCCGATGTACCTAGCTCTTTTGAGCCGAGCGCTCGCCGCGGCAACAGCTGCCGCGGCTGCCTCAACCGATGGAAACCTTGAGAGCACCTTTGCCTCGATCTCATGCGGTAAGAGGACGGTCTCTTGGCCTCGTGCCTGCGGCGATCCAATCGATATCAACAACAGGCTGCTGGCGAGGATCCAAAGGACAGGGGAAGGTTTGACCATGGGTGCTCCCTTGTACCGGTGCAGCCACACAGGCAACGTGGTCCGGCGGGTCGAAAGCGGCCCTGCCCCCCTTTGGAGGACAGCCGCTAAGAGCTTGCAGAAGAAACGAGAGGGCGCGCCGCCGAGGAAAAACGCGACGCGATATAGCTGTGCTAGCAGCGTGGGATCAGGAGCGCAGGACGATCGAAGTGAGGGCCTCGAGGGCGTGCCCCGAAATTATCACGCGATGCCTGGCGAGCTGGCGTCCGGCGAGAAATTGCTCACTCGACAGCGGGACGGGCTGACAAGTGGGGGCATTGATAGCGAAAACATCTACGCGGGAGGAGGGCATAGTCTCGGAAAGCACAGGCCCTACAAGATCAGTACAGCGATCGCAAGCATCGGTATTTCTTCCCGAACTAATCCACGACGCGTCGTGACAAGACGAAACGGCGGCCCCCATTGGATCTTCACAACACAGACCGTTCTCGGCACGCTCGAAGGCGAGGTGATTGTCTGGACTGATGCAGAGGACGAGATCTTCGGGCATGAAACTCGCGGGCACTGCGATCACGATCAAGGTGATCAGCGCGAGATTCACAACAAAGTTGAGCCCCCGAGTCATTATCTGCTTCCACCTCCGGCGAGATCTTTCTTCTGAGGGACACTAGCTAACAAATCCCACGATGGCAAATCACTGGCAGGAAAGCTGGCGAAGGCCAGGGAGCAACTCAGACAATCCGAAGACCAGATCACCGTGGCATCTCGTACTAAAACGCTCCCATCGACATGAGGCTGCCGCGTACACCTATTTGTTGGATCCCACCACGGCTGCGCCCGATTCCGGACGGTGGCAACACGAAGGGATGTCCTTGCGCAGGTCTTTTCACACCATACATCGCAAGAGAGTCCATGAGCCCGCGCAAGTTATACATGGACTTGAACTCCAACCAGACCTGGCGATCGGCACCTTGTCGCCCTTCGAAAAGGAAAGCGTACACCTGCGGATAGGTGCGCATAAATGATTCTCGATGGTGCTCGTTGATAAAGTAGTTGCCCTCGACGACGTACTTGTCCCTGCTGGTAACGAAGTCGCGCGTTTTTACACCCAACGCTTTGTGCTTCCAAGAGATTTCCTTCTCGAATAGTGCTGCGTATTCGGCCCTCTTGACTCGCATCCACCCATAGAGGTTGCAGAGCTATTGCCCCGCGTACCTCGGAGCAAATGGAGCATCGAACCTGCTACCAAAATGAGTCAAGAACGAGTAGGCAATCGACCATACAACTTGAGCAACCTCTCCCTCTGAAGCACGCAAAGCAACTGCCGTATTGTGCACTCCAGGAAAGGGTAAGAAGATCGCATTCGTCATCTTTGAGATAGTCATCCGCGCCTTATCCTGAGGTTGCATGACGGTTCGTTTTTCGCTCATCATGAGCGTCGCGACGTAGTTACGGACGTTTTCCTTGATCGTCGAGGTATCACCTTTATCTTTGTTCCATGGCCCAGCCACAGGGTCAATGCTGAAGATATTTACGGCAATCTGCGGATAAATGTCATGAAGTTGATACGACGTCTTCGTGCAGGTGACTGCTCCACGGCTCCAGCCGATCATGTTGATTCGCGAGGGGAGCGAATCTAGCTCCGAGATCGTTGCGATGGCATGCATGACGTTATCGTCCCAACCTGAACCACCCACG
>CAYSMT010000584.1:0-2248 GCA_964432135.1 uncultured Acidobacteriota bacterium | reverse complement strand
TTGGTCTGCTCATGGCGGTGGCGACCTCCGCTTGTCGGATGATGTACATCCGATCGCGACGGTGCCCAACGTGCTTGATGCTTCGATCTCACAGAACGCGACAGAAAGCGCCGAGCGGGATGCCGTTGCGGCGCTGTCTGACGCGCACATGGTGTTGGATTGGGAGAGTCGTAAGGGTAAGGCCTCCCTCATCGCCTTCGATGACGATTCCCTCGAGGGCAACGGGGGGCAGATCGTCAGTCTCTTCGTTGATGCCGGCACCCTTGACAACAGCGCGAGCCAGCGGCAAGCGCTCGTCGAGAATGCGCTTGAGTGGCTATTGGGTAACGATGAGCCTTATCTGGTTGTCGATTCGCAACGTATGATCGACGACCTCGATGGCGGAAATGGGGATGGCATCGCGGATCCAGGAGAGACGATCCGCCTGGCGGTCAGTCTCGCAAACCACGGTTCTGGCAAAGCGAACGGTATCTGGGCGCGGGCAAGTAGTGATCATCCCTCGTCCATTGCTTTCTCGGACAATTACGCCCAGTGGGCTTCGCTTGCGTCTTCAGAGCGGGGCGAGAGTCTCTCTCCGCATCTTGTTCTGCACATCAGCAAAGACACACCTTGTGGAACGCTCGTTCGCGTCACCCTCGAAATTACAACCGCCGAGGGATTCGAAGCGAGACGTTCGATCTCCTTCAAGATTGGTACAGGGGGAGGGCAGCATCTTGTTTACGAGATGAACGAAAGTAAGGTGATTCCGAATCCCGGTATTCTCGACTCTCCGATCGAAGTCGATGAAGCCTTCGTGACGGGTGACGTGAACTGCTATGTCAACATCGATCACTCCACGACGGAGAAAATCAAGGTCGTGCTAAGAGATCCTGATGCGCGGGAGGTTACGCTGCATTATTTCGAGGATTTGGGCAATCATCTCGAAACGACCTACGATAGTCAGACTCAGCCGCACGGACCCGGTAAGATGAGTGACTACGACGGAAAGGAAGCGCTCGGCACCTGGCATCTCTACGTCAATGATCTTCAGCAAGACTTGCTTGTCGGCAGGCTCAACAAATGGCGTTTGATCTTCGACACGCAGGATCTTTGCCACGGAGTGAGCTGTACAGATCCACTTCCGGCGCCGGTGGGCGCGAGCCTGAAGCTATCACGCCTGAGTGGAAGCGATGTCCACCTCGAATGGCAGGCCTCGAGCGGTGCGACGCGTTACGCGATCTGGCGTTCGCGGAGAGCCAACATGAGCTCTGCGGAGACCGCAGGAACGAGTGAAGGAACATCCTTCGATGAGCGGGGGTTGCCGCAGCTCAGCTCCATCTACTACTACCAGGTGCGCGCTGAGAACGCCTGCCACGAGCAGACGCCCTAAGCCGAACTATTTCATGAGCCACCCGACTGTAGGCCCTTTCCTTCGAGTGGTCATGAATCATCCGGGCTGACGACGCCCCGTGAGAGGCGGCCGGCTCCTCATCAGATGGGGGGCCGGTTGCGCTGTGGTTATCTGAGGGTCACTTCGGTTGCGCCGTCGTTTTTTTGACAGAGCGAAAGGGATCTGCTCTACTCCCGGCCAAAGTAGCAAGGGCGTCAGCCCGACTGGCGCGGATGCTGCGTTTGTCACAAAGGAACCGGGGATGGCACGCAAGAGAACCTCACGGGGGTTGGACATGAAGAAGACCTTGCAGTTGACGGTGTTGGCATTGGTGATGGCCCTGGTGTTCCTGCCGGTTCTGGCAGAGGACCCGCCAGCGAGACCTTGGAGCAACTCGACTGAGTTTGGTTTCATCAGTACGAGCGGTAACTCGAAATCCTCGAATTTCGCGTTCAAGAACAAGTTTGCCTATAAGTGGTCAAACGCCGAAGCGATCGTAGAGCTTGGCGCTCTGCGGACGGCGGCGGCGAGTATGGCGGCAGCGAATGTCGCGGGCTCGCTTGTCATTGATGACAAGGAAGTCACCACCGCCGAGAACTACTTCGTGGCGATGAAATACCGGCGGGTGATCAGCGAAGAGCTCTTTTGGTATGCCGGTTTTGGTTGGGACAAAGACCGCTTCGCTGGAGTCGATAGCCGTTGGCGGGTCGGTGCCGGCTTGGGTTACACGTTCTTTAAGGACGATCTGCACTCGCTAGTAGGTGAAGTCGGTCTCGATTACACGGACGAGAAGCGCATCGCCAGCGCGAAAGAGGCCTCGATCACCTTCGCGGGCGCGCGAGGCTTCGTTGCCTATGAACGCAAGGTTGGTGCGAGCTC
>CAYSMT010000583.1:0-2255 GCA_964432135.1 uncultured Acidobacteriota bacterium | reverse complement strand
GCCGACCGTGCCTGTCCGCCCGCCACCCCCGCGGCGAAGAGGTCGTGGCCAGGCCCCTCGATGCTCCCCGTCGTGCGTACGTAGCCCAGACGCTCACGATGCGGTTCACGCTGCGCAAGAAGGTTGACTTGCCGCAACCCGAGGGCCCGATCAGCGAGGTGATGATCCCTTGCTTGATCTCGAGGTCAACATCAAAAAGCGCCTGAAAGGTACCGTACCAGAGGTTGAGCTGGCACGTTTCGATCGCAAGCTGTGTGTTGCTAACCAAAACGTCCCTCCACGTACTCTCGGGTCCGTCGATCCTGGACGTTGCCCGTGAAGAGATCTTCGGTTTCGCCAACTTCGACGAACTCCCCCCCGAGGAAGAAGGCCGTACGGTCCGCCAAGCGCCGGGCCTGCTGCACGAGATTCGTCACGAGGACAATCGTCAGCTCATTGCGCAGCTCGCGCAGGACCTCCTCGATACGCATCGTCGTCACTGGGTCGACAGCGATCGAGAACTCGTCCAACAGCAAGAGATCAGGGTCCTGCGAGAGAGCCCGAGCGATAGTTAGGCGCTGCTGCTGCCCACCGGAGAGCAGGCTGCCGAGGGAATCAAGCCGATCCTTCACCTCATCCCACAGAGCAGCGCGGGTCAAACAACGCTCCACGACGACATCAAGCTCCGCCTTCCTCCTCACACCGGCAAGGCGCGGCGCGAGCGCGACGTTCTCGTAGACGCTCAAGGGAAGTCCGACGGGCAGCGGGAAGACGACCCCAATGCGGCGGCGCAGCGCATAGACGTTGCGCCATCGTCGCAGCTCGCGACCAGCGTAGATCACCTGCCCCTCAACTTGCATTGCCGGAATCATCTCATCCATGCGGTTGAGCACTCGAAGGAAGGAGGTCTTACCGCTATTCGCCGGGCCGATGATGCCGAAGATCTCGTGTTCACGGATCTCGAGGTTGACGCCTTCGAGAGCCGTCCGCTCCCCATAGCGAATCCGCAGGTCGCGGATCTGCAGCTTGGGTGGTGCGAACCCGTCTACCATTTCTTCTTGCCCCGCAAGTACATGCGGAAGGAGATCGAGCAGATGTTCATGGCGAGAACGAGGCCAATCAAAACCAGCGCCACTCCATAGGGCAGATTCTCCGGCACACCAGGCACCTGAGTCGAGATGACGAAGAGGTGCAACGAAAGCGCCATCGTCTCGTCAAACACACCCTGGGGAAGAAAAGGCAAAAAGAAGGCCGCGCCGGTGAACATGATCGGTGCCGTCTCTCCCGCGGTACGCGAGACCTCGAGGATGATCCCTGTCAGGATGCCGCTGATTGAGTTTGGCAACACGACTTTGCGAATTGTCTGCCAACGGGTCGCCCCCATATTCCAACAGGCCTCGCGGAAGGCCCGGGGAACGGCTTGAAGCGACTCGCGCGTCGAAACGATAACAACCGGAAGTGTCATAATCGCCAAGGTAAGACTCGCCGCCAGGATGCTCGTACCGAAACGGAAGAAAAGGACGAATGCGCCCACACCAAATAAAGCGTGCACAATCGAAGGCACACCGGCCAGATTGATGATCGCCAAGTTGATCACCCGGGTCAGCCAGTTGTCCGGCGCGTACTCGCTGAGGTAGATCGCTGCCGCCACGCCAATAGGCACCGAGGCGAGCAAGGCCACGGCCACGAGCCACACGGTACCGATCAGAGCCGGAAAGATGCCGCCCTCGGTCATGCCGTTTCGCGGATCGGTAAACAAAAAGTCCATCGAGATCGCGGAACCGCCCTTGGCGACCAGCACGGAGAGGATCACGATGACGGGAAGAATCAACAACACGGTCATGACGCCGAAGAGAAGCCTCACACGGCTCTCGACCTTCCGATTGTGGATGTTGAGTTCTGAGATCTCGAACATCCCTCACCTCTTCCGAACGCCCCGGACAACGATGTCCGCGGTCAAGTTGATCACGAAGGTCACGACGAAGAGCATGATTCCCAGGGTGAACAGGGCGCGGTAGTGGTCGGATCCGACCGCTGTCTCACCAAGCTCTGCGGCGATGGTCGCTGTCAATGCTCGCACGGAGTCGAAGATACTCGTCGGCAGGTTGATCGAGTGCCCGCTCGCCATCAGAACAGCCATCGTCTCGCCAAAACCACGACCGACGCCGAGCAGTACGGCGGCGACAAGGCCATTCTTTGCAGCCGGAAGCACCACCTTGAAGATGACCTGCCAGCGCGTCGCACCCATCGCCTCCGCCGCCTCACGAAAGTGATCG
>CAYSMT010000582.1:0-2256 GCA_964432135.1 uncultured Acidobacteriota bacterium | reverse complement strand
GTGTCGGCGCTGGTGTGGCGACGGGTGTCGATGCTCGGCCCGGTCGTTTCGAGATCGCTGCGGGGGGAACGCTCTTCCTCGATGAGGTAGGCGATCTGTCCGCTGCTCTCCAGCCCAAGCTCTTGCGTGCGCTGGAGAGCGGGGAGATCAATCCTCTCGGGGCGCCCCATCCGATTCGCGTTGATGTGCGCCTCGTCTCGGCGAGTCACCGCGATTTGGCGGAGTGCATTCGCCAGGGGAGCTTTCGCCAGGACCTGCGTTTTCGCCTCGCCGGCGCGACCGTGCATGTTCCGGCCTTGCGGGAACGTCCGGAGGAGATCCTTCCCCTCGCGCGGACCTTCGCGCGCAGCATGGCTCGCGAACGTGGCGTGGCCTTCGGAGGCATCGATCTTGCCGCAGCGCGCGCACTGCTCGGCTACTCCTGGCCGGGGAATGTTCGCGAGCTACGCCACGCCATTGCCCGCGCTGTCGCCCTTTCGGATGGTCCCATCTTGCATGCCGAGCTGTTTCCGAAAGAAGTCCGTGAGGGCAGCGACAGCACGCGCGGCGACGTCATTCTTGGCTTGAGAGAGCCCTTCCGCCAGGCGCGCGAGCGCTTCGAGAAGATGTACTTTGCAGCCCTGATCGAGCGTTGTCGGGGCAACTTGAGTGAGTGCGCGCGCCGAGCAGGTCTGTCCCGCTCATCATTGTATCGCAAGCTGGCGGAGCACAATCTGAGCGCCGACAGATCCGAGCGTGGCCCCGGACGCTGAGAGCTTGTTCCTACGCGCGTTGACGCATCGTATAGAGCAACCAGCGTGCGTCGACGCCCCCGACGCGCACGGGGTAGCGGCGGTCGGCTTTCAGGCCGAGCTCACGGGTGATGCCGCGCTCTCCCGACAGGAGTGCGAGCTTCCAACCGGGAAGGCGCCGTGCCAGGCTGCCGAGCCCGCGCCATGCCCGCGAAGCGTCCTGTGCGCTTAGCCGCAGGCCCCATGGGGGATTCGAGATGATCAGGCCGCGTTGGCCCCAATGCGTCGTCTCCAGCTTGTCCAAGGCGCAGGTCGCGACGCGGATTTGAGAGGAAAGGCCGAGCCTGTCGAGGCTCATGCGCGTGACGCGGGTTGCGCTCTCGAGGTGGTCAAAGGCAAGAAAAGGCGCGTGCTCCGGTACAGCGCGCGCGCATAGCGCGCGCGCGATCTCTCCGAGGGGCAGTCGCCGGAAGAGGGCGAGGCGTGGCAGGGCCGTTCTCTCGAGACGCCGGCCTGCGGGAAGGCCAAGAGCGATAGCCGCGGCCTCGGCGATCAGCGTGCCGGAACCGCAAAGCGGATCGACGATCGGCTCATCGGGTCTCGGCTCCGCGAGCAAGGCCAGGCCGGCTGCCACGTGCTCGCGAATGGGAGCTTCAACCTTCCGGCCCGTGCCGCGCTCGTGCAGTGAGCCGCCTCCGAGATCCAGACCGATGGAGGCCGCGCGCCGGTCGATGCGCAGGTCGACCAGTAGCCGGGGGGCCTCGAGGTCGATAGGGGGGCACTCCCGCCCTCGCGCACGAAAGCGATCCCGGATGGCGTCCTTGTTAATCTGAGCGGCGTAGCTCGAGTGGCGCAGCTCCGGAGAACGTCCTGTCGCGCGCACGGCCCAGGGCGTGCGCGGGGGGATCCACTCCTCCCATGGCAGGTCGCAGAGTGCACCCACAAGCGCATCTTTTTCGTTGGGCAGTCCCTGGGCTAGCTCGAGAATGACTCGCGAGGCGGAGCGGATGGAGAGCACGAGGCGAACACCATCTTCTGCCGTCGCGTCACAATAGACATAGCCCCGACCGGTCGCTCCAGACGGGAGACCCAGGCGTGACAACTCCACTACGACGGCAGGCTCGAGGCCCGCCGTCGTCACGAGGCGGAAACGGTGCAAGGAGCTCAGGCGAGCGCGGCCTGGGCCTGCTCTGCGAGCTTGGCGAAGGCCTCAGGTTCTCTGACGGCGAGATCCGCGAGGAGCTTGCGGTCGATCTCGATGCCGGCGCGGGAGAGTCCGTTGATGAAGCGGCTGTAGCTCAGGCCGTTGAAGCGCGCCGCAGCACCGATGCGGGTGATCCACAGACGCCGGAACTGGCGCTTTTTCTGACGGCGATCTCGGTAGGCGAAATCCAGCGAGCGGTCCACCTGCTCGCGAGCGATGCGGTAGCACTTGCTCTTGCTCAGGTAGTAGCCCTTGGCACGGGCCAGGATCTTCTTGCGCCGCTGGCGGCGATTGTTGCCCCGTTTGACTCTCGGCATGGTC
>CAYSMT010000581.1:0-2257 GCA_964432135.1 uncultured Acidobacteriota bacterium | reverse complement strand
GTCGTAAATGAGCTGTTTGCCATCAGGGGACCAGGAGGGGTTGGTGTCGTAATAGGGATCATCGGTAAGGTTCTCGGTGGTGCCCGTGGAAAACTCATAGCGGAAGATGTCCCAGCGCCCCTCGATATTGCCCGAAAAGGCGATCCACTCGCCATCCGGTGAATAGGCCGGAGAGGTGACCGCGGCGATCGTCTTGAAGGGGATTTTGTCGATACGCTTGCCGCTGACAGGATCGTAGATCAAGAGCGCGCGATGGCCCTCCATCTCGACAAAGAAAGCGATGGCCTCGCCGTTGGGCGACCAGCTCAAGTCACGCTTACCTTGGAAAGCGCCTGTGACGACGAAGCGATACTCGTTGGTCAACCCCTTGGTGAGGTTGCGTATTTGTTTACCATCCTTGGACGAGAGAATGACGACGTCGAGTTCGTTCTTGGGCGTAGCGAGTGTGGCGACGAGTTCACCAGACGGGCTGAGCGTCGGCGCAAAGGTGTACCGCCCCCGCTTGTGCAGGCCGATCTCCGGGCCGTACTCATCCGGGGCACGTTTTCCAGTGAGAATCGGGAGATAGCGCTTGCGCAAGAAGCGTGAAAAGCGGCGGTCGAAGGTGTCGACATCGATACCGAAGGTGTCGCGGAAGACCTTATCGAGGTTGCCCGCCAGCAGTGCTTTGCGCACCTCGAAGATCAGGTTCTGTACGCCCTCATCACCCCAGCTCTCCTCGATGAAGTCGAAAACGGCGTGACCATAGCGATAGGTCAGAAAGCTTGGTACTTCAAGCTGGCGTATCGAAGGCATCAGGTTGTTGACGACGGCGTCGCGGATCGCCATTTGGTCCAAGGAGTTCTCGTCATCAGCGATGTAGCTAGCCATACCCTCCATGAACCAAAAGGGCGCTCGGGACTGTATCGTGCGCCGGAGCGACCCGGCGAAAAGGATGTCGAACTGAAAAATGTGGGTCATCTCGTGTCGGATGAGCTTGTAGCGCTCCTCCGGGGGCGTGTCGACGGGAAGCACGAGACGGAACTGGAAGGGTTCGGCGAAAGCCGCGACGTTACCCGGTAGCTCTCGGCTCTGGATATTGGTCCGGAGAAACTGCCCATGGGTTGCATAGAGGACCATCGGCAGGCGCTGAGCGATCTCGTGATCGAGGCGTTCGCTGATGTCCAAGTAGGCGCTTTCGGCTTCGGAGATGACTTGTCGCAGGAGCACCTCGTCGGTGAAGTTGTAGTAGACGTCAAAGTGGGGAGCCTCGTAGGTGCTCCAGTGCATTCCGCCGTGGGTGACCTTGTTCTGGCCGAACTGTGCCAGGACCGAAGCGGTACCAGCGAGCCATACGGCACCGACGAGCAGGGTGATTCGCAGAGACGAGCGCACGACATCTCCTTCCGTGGTCGACAGAGAAACTCAGTCGACCCAGATGTACCGGGGCTCCGCTACGACAAGTGGCACCACGACACCGAGCAGCTTTTTGCGCATGCCCTCGAGCAGCTCGAAGAGGACGTTGAGATCCTCAGCGTAGCGGTTGTCGAGAATGCGCTCCTCAGTCCAGATGTCATTGTGTAGCAGGGCGCCATTGTCCCCTTTGAAGAAAAAGATGTGGACGCGCATCTTGAAACCGGTGCGTTCCACGTACTGCGTGCTGCGGTAGGTTTGTCCTGTGATGGGATGGATGGAGTCTGTTTCCATGTAGCCCGAACGGTCCTCGACGTTGAAGTTCACGATCGCGGCGACGACGATATCGGCTTGATAGTCTTCGCCGAGCCGACGCCAGAAGAGGTCGTTCACGGCGAGGGCTTCCGCACGCTGCTCCGGGATGGGAGGAGGCGGCACGTCGAGCAGCTTGAGTGAGCTGCTTCGTCCGAGCTCGCGCCGGATCCAACGTGAGAGCTCGCGTCCGACATCGAGCCGCCAGTGATCCGTCGATCGGGCGAGGGTCACGAGAACCTTCTCGCCGGGGTCGACCTTGATTTTTGGCGGGATTGGCACATTGACGGCGACCTGGTCCCACTTTGCGAAGCCGATCGACGGAAAGGCGAGCAAGAAAACGAGAAGGAGCACGCAGATCAATGGGCGTCGCATCACAGGTGTTTCTCGGCATCGTCTTTACGCGCGCGTTCTGCCGCGCGGGTGAAGAGGGCCTGGTTGGCGATGATCCTGTCGTTCGCCTCGAGTGCGAGCGCTCGCTCATAGGCTGCGCGCGCACCGGCCATGTCGCCTATGGCCTCGCGGGCGACGGCGATGTTGTTCAATAGATGCG
>CAYSMT010000580.1:0-2260 GCA_964432135.1 uncultured Acidobacteriota bacterium | reverse complement strand
ACGGCCGCTTTTCAGACTAACAGCTGTCCAGTTCGGGAGGGGGACGGTATAGCCCGCATGAATGGCAACCCTCGTGCGGAAGTGGTCTTCGCAGATATCGACGGCCATCGTGAAAGAATCTGGTACACCGTAGATCGAGTTCGCAACAACAGTGAAAGTTTTCAAAAACGAGAAAAGGTCAAAGACGCGAAGCTACGGATCGGATGGACCATCAGTCACCAGTATCTCGATGGAGGCCCCACACAGGACAACATCCCCTTGCGATTGGTACATCTGGACCTGACCATCTCGAAAGAAGACAACCGTTCGGGCACCATCAATTCAGAGCTCACGCTACAAGCCATTCGGGACGACGTGCATGTGGCCTGCATGATCTTAAACAACAACCGCAACCCGAACGCCAAGTACTGGAACTCGAACAAACAGCGACTGACTGTCACACGCATCACAGACGAGGCGGGCAATGGGCTGCCTTTCGTTCATCGCCACCATGAATTGCTGGTAGACCTACGCCGCGGATTGCACCAGGGAAATCAGATCAAGCTACGAGTGGAAAGCGAAGGCAAAGTTTTCACCGATATGACCTGGGACTTCGATGACAACTTCTTCGCGCTGCTCTTGTTCAGATGGTATCCAGAGCCTTACGGCCCTGGGGGATCCCGTTTCACCCACGACACACGTGTCCGAAGCCGCAAACCTTTTCGGCCGGTCTCCACGGGTCAAGAACTCAGCTTCGAAGAGGCGGAAGACTACTACGAGATCCATGCTGTCTCGAAAAGACCACAGAAGAACACCTGCATCTTTGCCGGAAAGTTCGATATCTATGAGGAGGAGTTCGACGGGTTCAAGATTCGCGTCTTCTCCTACGCGGCGAAAATCAAGGGCAAGGCAGAGAACATGGCCGGGCTTGCCAACATATTCATCCGCTTCTACGAGCAACGCCTCGGATCCCTCCCTTTTGAAGAGCTGAACCTCATCGAAGTACCCCACTACGGTTTCGGCATCGCCCCGGCGGGAACCGTGCTGCTGACGACTGAGGCCTACAAGCCGCACCGGGATATCTACGCCAAGTGGTTTTCGCGGGAGATCAATGCGCGCCTAGCCCATGAGATTGCGCATCTGTGGTTCGGGCACAAGGTCATCTGGGCTGGATCTCGAGAGCAATGGCTGAGCGAATCCTTCGCCGAGTACCTATCGGGCCTGGCCATGGGACGAGACAAGACCCGCCACGGCCGACGAGTGTTCAACTTCGAGCAAATGAAGCATGAGTGGCTAGCTGACACCAAGACCCACGCCGACTACGGCAGCATCGCAGGCGCAAATCAGTCCACGGGGTCTGGTCAGGGAGCGGTGCGACGCGCCATGCTCTACTCTCGCGGGCCACTCGTGCTGCGTATGTTACACGCGATGACCGGCTCGCGCTTTTTCGAGATTCTCAAGCGCTTCTCCGACGAAGCCAATATGGACTTCGCCTCAACCGAAGATCTCAAGCGTATAACCTGAGAGGCCATGGGTTTCGACATGGACTGGTTCTTCGACCAGTGGTTACTCGAGCCAGGCGCACCTGAGGTGAAGGTCGAGACCAAGGTACGCAAAGCGGAAAACGATGCGTGGGTTCTCGAATGCCGAACGACTCAAAAAGCAAACGGCTTCAAGAAGCTTGCGATCCTCGTCGTCTTTGATCTCGACGGCGGAGAGAAGGCGTTCCGACTTTTGGTACAAGATCAACCCGTTCAGAGCTTCCACTTTCCGTTGCCAGACAGAGCACGCAATGTGAAGGTGGACCCTTCGGGAGATGTCCTGGCCACATTACGCTAATGGATGGCATCTTCGAACAACGCCAACCCCACCGTCAACCTCGATGCGTTCTCCCTCTTGGATGAGCTCCCTCGCACCACGCACGCCGACGACAGCCGGAATACCAAGCTCTCGAGCAACGATAGAACAATGGTTGAGCAATCCGCCTTCCTCGACAACAACACCCGCGACGAGGCCTAGGATCGGCGTCCATCCAGGGTCAGTGTTTGCCGCGACCAAGATGTCGCCAACCTCGATCGATGCCGCAAGGGGATCCTCCACGATGCGAGCGCGACCAACAGCCTGGCCAGGACTCGTACCGACTCCCCGCAGCACCATCGCGTCAGTCTGGCCGGCATCGACGGGCCGTCCATCCTCGTAGGCAGGGTAGGGCGTGCGAAGACGCTTGAAGGTCTCGCGCCGCCCGACCGCCCTCGCTCGCGCGAGACGCACAGAGAGAACC
>CAYSMT010000579.1:0-2269 GCA_964432135.1 uncultured Acidobacteriota bacterium | reverse complement strand
CTCGCCGAGATCTATGGCGAGGGTGGGGGCTTCGAAAGCTGGAGCGACCTCAACGTCGAGGTTCCGGGATGCTCGAGTCGTGAGATCGTTCGCGTGAGTCGCCAGAACAACTCGGGGACCTACGTCTATTTTCAGGAGGCCGTGCTCGGTGAAAAACGTGATTACAAGCTCGGTTCACGCGACATGCACGGCTCGAAGGACGTCGTGGATCTCGTCGAACATACCCCTTGCGCGATCGGTTACAGCGGTTTGGCTTACGTGACTCCCGATGTCAAGCTCGCCTGCATCGCCACGGAGGACGGTGGCTCGTGCGTGAATCCTGCGATGCAGAGCGCGATCGACGGTAGCTACCCTATCGCGCGTCCTCTGTTCATGTACACTCGCGGCGTTCCTCAGGGAGCGATCAAGCGCTACCTGGACTGGATCCTGAGCGATGAGGGGCAGTGCATCATCAAGAAGAAGGGCTATGCCCCGATTCGCCCGGTGACCTGCAACTGAAGGTGTTGACGCCGGCATGGTGGGAGCGGGGAGGTCGCCCGCTTCACTCGCTAGTGCGCTGCGCAAGGCATGGGAGCCTAGGCGATGAGTCCCTACGAAGCGCGTCTCCAGCACGATTTAGATGAGATCAAAAAACGGATAAAAAGGGTTTCCGCCCTCGTGCGGACAAACTTGAGCAACTCCCTTCGCGCCCTGCTGCGGGAGGATCGAGCACTGGCCAACGAGACCGTGCTGGCCGACCTGCCTGTCAATCGGGAGATTCGGGCGATCGATGCGATGTGCCATGCCTTCGTGGCGCGGCACCTGCCGAGCGCGGGCCATTTACGTTTCGTCTCGTCGGTCCTGCGTTTAACGATCGGCATCGAGCGTATCGGAGACTACGCCTCGACCATCAGCCGTGAGGTCTCGCAACTCGATCGGTTGCCGCGCGCCGTCGTCGTCCGGGACATCGAACTGATCGCCGAGCAGGCGCAACTGATGTTCAGCCAATCGATCAAGTCTTTTCTCGAGGGTAACGCAGACTTGGCTCGGGGCACCAAGGTCATGGAGTCTCAGATCGATCTTGTCTTCCGCAAGGTCTTTGATGATCTCCTCGCGGAAGGAGACAAAGGCACGAGTCCCGTCTCAGAGCTGTTTGCCTTGCTCTCAGTCTTCAACGCCCTCGAGCGTGTCAGCGATCAGGCCAAGAACATCTGCGAGGAGACCGTCTTCAGCGTCGAGGGTAAGACCAAGGCGCCGAAGACCTACCGCGTGCTCTTCGTCGAGCGGGGCTGCGATCAGGCAGCGCCGCTGGCGCTTGCCTTCGTACGCAAGGCTTTTCCCGGCAGCATCGCGGCGAGTGCAGCGGGGTGGGCCGCTGCGGAGGATTTGGCCGACGGGCTGGCCACTTTTCTCGAAGAGCGCGGTTACGGAGTCGCGGAGCTTGCCCCGGCCCCCTTTGACCTTTCCGGGGAAGAGCTCGAGGCGTTGCACGTCATCATCGGTCTCGAGAAGGGGATATCCGAGCACCTTCCGACGATACCTTTTCACACGGTCTACCTCGAGTGGGACATCCCAGGTTTGGTCGCCGAGGCGCGCAAGGGCGATGCGTCCGGAGACTTCGAGACCCTCCATCGGGTTGTGGGTCACAAGATTCGCGAGCTGGTCGAGGTGCTTCGCGGTGAAGGGGCCGACTAGATGGGTGCCGAGCGCAATGCCGTCACGGTGCGCCGGCCGGACGAGGACGCGCGGGACCTGGCATGGTGGATGGATAAGGCCATCGCCGTGCTTGTATTCGCCGGGGGCAGCTCGGCCATCCTCTTCATCTTCGGGATCTTTGTTTTCATTGCCAAGGAGGGTTTTCCTTTCATTGCCCGCACTCTCGAGCCGGCGAGCTTCTTTGCGTCACCGCGCTGGGCGCCCACCTCGTCTCACAACCCAACCTATGGCACGCTGGCTCTCGTCGCGGGCACAGCGAGCGTCACCGGGCTCGCAATGCTTGTCGCGGTGCCTTTCTCGCTCGGAGCGGCCATCTTCGTCGGCGAGTTCGCACAAGGAAAGCTGCGTGAGCTCCTCAAGGTGCTCATCGAGCTGCTCGCCGCGATTCCCTCGGTGGTGTGGGGTTTCATTGGTCTGAGCATCATGAACCCGCTGATTATCAAGCTCTTTCACGTACCGGTCGGCCTGAACGTGCTCAACTCGGGCATCATCCTCGGCCTGATGGCGGCGCCGATCATGACGACCATTGCCGAGGACGCCCTCAAGGCCGTGCCCGATCACTTTCGTGAGGCGG
>CAYSMT010000578.1:0-2270 GCA_964432135.1 uncultured Acidobacteriota bacterium | reverse complement strand
AGCGGAGCACTATCTCTTCGTCTCCTCGGTCAGCGTCTACAAAGACACCGGCCAGCCGATCGATGAGAACTCGCCGCTGCTCTCCGTCGAGCCCGAGCTGCTGGCTACGGTTTCGAAGATCAGGGAGGCCCTTCCGCATTACGGTGGCATGAAAGCGTTGTGCGAGAAGGCCGCGGAGGCCGCGATGCCCGGACGCGTGACCGTCGTCCGCCCCGGGTTGATCGTTGGGCCGCGCGACCGCTCGGATCGCTTCACCTACTGGCCTGTGCGTGTCGCCCGCGGTGGTGAGGTGCTTGCCCCAGGGGACGGCCACGACCCGGTCCAGTTCATTGACGTACGTGACTTGGGCGAGTGGATCGTCCGCTGCCTCGAGCAGCGCATCTACGGTGTGTTCAATGCCATCTCACCGGCCGGTCGCTTCCGAGTGGACGAGATGCTCTACGGCATCAAGGGCGCCGTGACGGTGGACACGCACTTCACTTGGGTCGCGACGAACTTCCTCGAGGAACAGAAGGTCGCCCCCTGGCGGGATGTGCCGGTCTGGATTCCTGCGCAGGATGAGTATCGCTACTTCCACATGTGCAGCACCGAGCGGGCGGTGGCTGCCGGCCTGTGTTTCCGGCCGCTGGCCACGACGGTTCAGGACACGCTCGCCTGGTTCGCGACCCTTCCCGTCGCGCGCCGCGCGAAGCTGCGGGCGGGTCTGAGCCCCGAGCGCGAGTCTGAGCTTCTCGTCGCCTGGCACGCGCGGGAGAAGAAGGGCGTGACCGTACCGCCGAGTGCAAAGGCTAGTCCGGAGTCAGCGGCCCAGAGCCCGTAGCCCAAAACGGGCCGAATGGCCCGCCTTGGATCGTGTGCAGGTGCCCTCGATTTCATGACGGGGCGGGCTTGGGTCACGCGCTCGATCCTGCGCGCGACGATGGGACTATGGGCGAGAGTTTTTGCATCTATGTCTCTTTGTTTCAATAAATAGACCAGGCGGGCTCGTGCGGCTTCATGCCGAGAAAATTCGGCTGACATTCACAACACTTCCCGGTATGTTATGGAAACCCCCCAGCGGTTGGGGGCTGCCAAGGCGGCCGCGTCTTCGCAGTCTTCTTCCGGCAGAGAGCGTTATTGTTCGTACTGTTCCGATCTCTCCCGGAGACGACGCTCATCAGGGACCGGCCAGTGAAGATTCGGGGACTGGGCTGGGCTCCGTCCCGGAGGGGTTGCGCATGAAGACGCGAACGTTGTGGAGGGCCGCATTGGGGATGGCCCTCATGGGAGTCTGCTTACTGGCCGTTGCGCCGCTGCTCGCAGAGGTGATGCCCGCTGGCTATCGCCTCGAGCCGGTGGTTCGCTCGGCCGATCTCGACCAGCCACAGGCTTTCGCCGTGGCGCCCGATGGCCGGATCTTCATCGCCGAGAAGGACGGCGATGTGAAGGTCGTCAAGAACGGCCAGCTACTGACGACACCCTTCGTCACCCTGGCTGTGTCGACCAGCGGAGAAGAGGGCCTGCTTGGCGTGGCCGTCGATCCCGACTTTTCCACCAACGGCTACATCTATTTCTACTACACCCAGGCCTCTCCGCGGACGAATCGCATCGTGCGTTACACCGCAAAAGGCGATCAGGGCAGTGAGCCCTTCGTCGTGCTCGACGACATCGGCGCGCCAGGGACGACCGAGCTCGGCGGTGGTCTCGTCTTCGGGGCCGATGGCAAGCTCTACGCCGCCGTCGGTGCGATGGGTGCCGACGCCGATGCCCAGAGCCTCGGCTCGCTGGCGGGCAAGATCCTGCGCATGGAGCCGGATGGCTCGGTGCCGGCAGATAACCCGCATACAGGGGAGTCTTTCCCTTACAGCCTGATCTATGCGACGGGGATGAGAAACCCTCGCGCTCTCGCCAATAACTCCGGTGCTTCCAAGCTTTACGCGACGGACGACTACGACAGCGCGGCGAGCTGCGACGAGGTCAACCAAGTGGCCTCGGGCGATAACTTCGGCTGGAACGTCGAGAGCTGCGCGGGGTCCACGCATAAGGGCGCTCTCGATGCGATTACCCCTCAGATGGGTGTTTCGGGACTGGCCGCCTATACGGGCACGGCCTACTCGGGTTTTGCGAATAACCTGTTCGTTGCTGGCGAAGGCAACGGATCGATCCGGCGTGATGAGCTCGGGACAAACCACGACACCTTGAGCGCTTCCCACGACTTCTATAAGCCCGCCGGCCAGTGCCCGACGGCGCTGACCGGGCTTGCTCAGGGCAACGAGGGCCTGCTCTACGTG
>CAYSMT010000577.1:0-2279 GCA_964432135.1 uncultured Acidobacteriota bacterium | reverse complement strand
ATGAACAGACCCGTCCCCCACTCGAAGCCAGCCATGGGTGTCAGGCGTGGCAGGATCTCGATGTGCCAGTGGAAGTCGTGGGAGAGGGTGGCCCAGAAGCCGGCGCGCCGGACGTCGACGTGGGTGTTCGGGCCGTTGATCAGCATCCAGTTCAGAGGCGCATCGCCGAGCACGGATTCGAGACGGCGGAAGACCGCGAGCATGTGGCCGGCGAGCCGTTCGGTTTCGGCGTCGCTGAGCTGTGCGAACTGGTGGCGATGGTGGCGTGGGTAGACGTGCATCTCGTAAGGAAAGCGCGAGGCGTAGGGTGCAAAGGAGACGTAGTCGTCGTCGAGGTGAACGATACGGGTTCCTGTCTCGAGTTCCTGGTCGATCACATCACAAAATAGGCAGCGTTCCTTGAGCTGGAAGTAGTGCCGGGCCGTCTTGAGCTGGTTGGAAACGCGCAGCGGAGTGACGGGGGTGGCGACGAGCTGCTGGTGAGGGTGGAACATCGTCGCACCGGCCGTCTCGCCGTAGTTGCGGAAGAGCAGGACATATTTGAAGCGCGGATCACGCATCAAGTCCGCGATGCGGACTCGGCTGGCGGTCAGCGAGGCCGCAAACTGCAACAAGGGAATCTGGGCCGGACTCAGGCTGTGTTCCGGAGTTTCGATGACGATCTCGTGGGCACCTATACCGCGCATGCGGTCGTACAGGCCGACGGCTTTGCGCCCGATGTCGCCCTCGATGGCGAAGACGGGGCGTTTGTTCGGAACGACACGGACGATCCAGTCGCCGGAGTTCGCGGGGCCCTTCTCGCGTACGGCGTAGAGCTCCGGCGGGGTTCGGGACTCCTCGCCTGGGCAGAAGGCGCAAGGGGCGGTTTCCCCCGCCGGGATGGGCGCCGGAAAGCGGAACTCTCCCGGACGGCGGGAGCGCTCCATGGCCACGGTGACCCAGCGTCGGGAAATGGGATCGTGCCTGAGCTCGCTCACGGGGATCTCCTGCGGTTGGATGGCGAAGCATGTGCTCCACATGGGTGTTGGGCGGATTGCCCTGCTTTCAGCGCAGGGATAATGTATGCCTTCGAAGCGAGATTATGACAAGAGCGAACCGCGCGTGAAACAGCCGAAATCGAAACACATCACCTGGCACGGAGCCCGTTTGGACCTCGCGCGGAGGGAAGCTTGTCTCGGTCAACGGGGTGCCGTGCTCTGGTTTACGGGGCTCAGCGGCTCGGGGAAGAGCACTCTCGCTCGGGGGATCGAGACGGCACTCGTCTCCTCGGGAAGATTGGCCTATGTGCTCGATGGGGACAACCTGCGCCACGGATTGAATGCAGATCTCGGTTTTTCTCCAGAGGATCGTGTCGAGAATATCCGCCGCGTGGGCGAGGTTGCGGCTTTGCTTGCCGATGCCGGTGCCGTGGCGATCGTCGCGCTCATCTCGCCCTACCGGGCGGGACGCGATCATGCGCGCGCCGTGGCGCCGGAAGGGCGTTTTTTTGAGCTGTATCTCGATGTCCCGCTCGTGGAGTGTGAGCGGAGGGATCCGAAGGGGCTCTATCTCAAGGCTCGGGCTGGTGAGATTCAGGGCTTCACCGGTATCGATGCGCCCTACGAGGCGCCGGAACGGGCTGAATTGACTCTCGACACCTCCGTCATGGGTGTCGATGATGCGCTGGCCCGGATTCTGAGCCTGCTCGAGAAGCATGAAGTGATTGGAGCCGACGCGTGAGCGGCTACAATCTCAGTCACCTCCAGCAACTCGAGGCTGAGAGCATCCACATCATTCGGGAGGTCGTGGCCGAGTGTGAGAAACCGGTGATGCTCTACTCGGTGGGCAAGGACTCGTCGGTCATGGTGAGGCTGGCGCAGAAAGCCTTCGCGCCGGGCCGGATGCCTTTTCCGTTGCTACACATCGATACGACCTTCAAGTTCCGGGAGATGATCGCGTTTCGAGACCGCTTCTGCAAAGAGATTGGCGCGGAACTCATCGTGCGCCAGAACGATGAGGCGCTCGAGCGGATCGGGCCCTACGAGAGTTGGAGTTGCAGCCAGTGCGCTGATTTGCTCAAGACTCAAGCGCTGGTCAAGGCGCTCAAGGAGGGTGGATACGATGCGGCCTTCGGTGGCGCCCGGCGGGACGAGGAGAAGTCACGAGCGAAGGAGCGGGTCTTCTCTTTTCGCGATGCGTTCATGCAGTGGGACCCCAAAAACCAGCGCCCGGAACTCTGGTCGTTATACAACACATCCCACGCGCCGGGAGATTCCTTTCGTGTGTTTCCGTTGAGCAAT
>CAYSMT010000576.1:0-2287 GCA_964432135.1 uncultured Acidobacteriota bacterium | reverse complement strand
CTTCCTCTCGAGGAAAAGCAAGCCTGCTCGCCATCATCCCGCAAAGCTTGGGAGTAAGCGCTGCGCGAGCAGACGGGTGGCATGAGCAAGGACTTCGCCTGGACGACGCCCGAGGGCCTGACGCTCGCGCCGTGTTACGGGCCGGAGGAACTCGAAGAGCTCGATCATCTCGAGACGATGCCGGGCTTCGCCCCCTTCCTGCGCGGGCCCTATCCGACAATGTACGTCCAGCGCCCCTGGACCGTACGCCAGTACGCTGGCTTCTCGACGGCGGAGGCGTCTAATACCTTCTATCGTCGCAATCTCGCCGCCGGTCAGAAAGGGCTTTCGATCGCCTTTGATCTCGCGACTCATCGGGGATACGACTCCGATCATCCGCGGGTTCGTGGGGATGTCGGAATGGCGGGTGTCGCCATTGACTCGATACTCGACATGAGAATCCTCTTCGATCAGATTCCGCTTGATCAGATGAGCGTGTCGATGACGATGAATGGGGCTGTGCTGCCGATCATGGCGCTGTATATCCTGGCGGCGGAGGAGCAGGGCGTCGAGCCGGCACAGCTCGCTGGCACGATCCAGAACGACATCCTCAAGGAGTTCATGGTTCGCAACACCTACATCTATCCGCCGGCCCCTTCGATGCGGATCATCTCTGACATCTTTCGCTATACCTCGCAAAAAATGCCGCGTTTCAACAGCATCTCGATCTCTGGCTACCATATGCAAGAGGCGGGAGCGACCTGCGACATCGAGCTGGCCTACACCCTCGCCGACGGGCTCGAGTACGCGCGTGCCGGGCTGGCGGCGGGGCTCGAGATCGATCGCTTTGCCCCGCGTTTATCCTTCTTCTGGGCGATTGGGAAGAACTTCTTTATGGAGGTGGCTAAGCTGCGGGCCGCGCGCCTGCTCTGGGCGCGTTTGATCCAGCGTTTCGATCCGAAGAACCCAAAATCGCTTTCACTGCGCGCTCATTGCCAGACTTCTGGGTGGAGCCTGACGGCTCAGGATCCCTACAACAACGTCGCGCGCACAGCTATCGAGGCCCTCGCCGCTGCTCACGGGCACACACAGTCCTTGCACACCAACGCCCTCGACGAGGCTCTCGCGCTGCCGACGGAGTTCAGTGCGCGGATCGCGCGCAATACGCAGATCTTCATCCAGGAAGAGACGGGAAGCTGCCGCGTCATCGATCCCTGGGCGGGAAGTTACTACGTCGAAAGGCTCACTCACGATCTGGCTGCGCGAGCCCTGGCGCATATCGAGGAGGTCGAGGAGCTCGGCGGCATGGCCAAGGCGATCGAGACCGGGTTGCCGAAGATGCGCATCGAGGAGGCTGCTGCTCGCACTCAGGCGCGCATCGATTCCCAGCGTCAGACGATCGTCGGTGTCAATCGCTACCGTCTCGAAGAAGAGGAGGAGCTTGAAGTGTTGCGGGTCGACAACCGTGCCGTGCACGCGGCCCAGCTCGATCGCCTGGCCACGCTGCGAAGGGAACGCGACGCGCGCCGCGTCGAGCAGGCTCTTGACGCGTTGACTCGTTGCGCCCGGGAAGGGGAAGGGAACCTGCTCGAGCTCTCACTTGTCGCGGCACGGGCTCGAGCGAGCGTCGGTGAGATCTCGGCGGCCCTCGAGAAGGTCTTCGGGCGCCACCAGGCGCCGATTCGTGCGATCTCTGGGGTATATAGTGAGGAGGTTGGAGAGGAGGCCACATCAGTGGACGAGGTGCTCGCGTTGACCCGCGCTTTCGAGGAGGCCGAGGGGCGCCGGCCGCGCATTCTCGTCGCGAAGATGGGGCAGGACGGTCACGATCGTGGCCAGAAAGTCATCGCCTCGGCTTTTGCCGATCTCGGTTTCGACGTCGACATCGGGCCGCTTTTTCAGACTCCCGAGGAGACGGCGCGCCAGGCCGTTGAGAATGATGTCCACATCGTCGGCGTCAGCTCTCTTGCCGCGGGACACCTGACACTGGTTCCTGCGTTGCGAGAAGCCCTCGACGTCCTGGGCCGCGGAGAGATCATGATCGTCGTCGGTGGGGTCATCCCGCCGGGTGACTACGAGGCACTGCGCAAGGCGGGAGCGAGCGCAATCTTCGGTCCGGGCACCGTCGTCAGTGAAGCCGCCGCTGACCTGCTACGCGAGCTCGTCGCTAGCCACGGTCTGACAGGAGAATCGGATGGCGCGTGAGGGGGGGCATCGCCGTACCCTGCCCAGCATCGAGGAGTTTACGGCGGGGGTGCTTGCGGGCGATCGCGCGTTGCTCGGTCGGGCGATTACCCTTGTCGAGAGC
>CAYSMT010000575.1:0-2292 GCA_964432135.1 uncultured Acidobacteriota bacterium | reverse complement strand
AGAGCGCGGGTGGGCGAGCCGTTGCCAGAGCCTGCGGCGCCGGCGAGCGAGGCCGAGGAGTGCGAGCGCGAGCAGCGGCAGGGTGAGCAGGCCATAGAGCCACTGTGGGTTGTGGAAGCTCATGGCAGTCTCCCGAAGAGCAGTCGCGCGAGGAGCTCAAGAAGAAAGACGATCCCGGCCGCGAGGAGCAATCCCTCGAAGCGGTCACTCCAGGCGACGTGGATCTTGCTAACGACCTCGGTCTTCTCCATCCCGTCGATGGTCTTGAAGATCTCCTCGAGCTTGCCATCCGCATCTGCGCGGAAATAGCGTCCTCCCGTCATCTCGGCGATCCGCGTCAGCATCTGCTCGTCGATCTCGACCGGAAAGGTCGTTACCCGTTGCCGACCGAAGTGGTCGCGGACGGGAATGCGTGCCATGCCGTGCGTGCCGACGCCGATCGTGTAGATCCGGATTACCCGATCCTTAGCCATCTCCGCCGCGGTCAGAGGAGCGATGGGGCCAGCGTTGTTCACACCGTCTGTGACGAGGATGATGACGCGGCTCTTGGCGTCTGAGATCCGCAGGCGGTTGACGGCGGCGGCGAGACCAAGACCGATGGCCGTTCCGTCGGCCTCACGCGGGGCGAAGTCGAGATCCTCGATCTGCGTGAGCAACGCGCCGTGATCGAGGGTCAAGGGACAGGCGGTATAGGCTTCGCCTGCGAAAGGTACGAGCCCGATGCGGTCGCTCTTTCGACCAAGGACGAACTCCCGCACGGTGCGCTTGGCAACGCGCAGCCGGTCGGGGGTCAGGTCGAGGGCCCGCATCGACCCCGAGCGATCGAGGACGACGACGATGTCAACGCCAAAGGTCGTAATCTCCTCCGAGCGGATCCCCGCCTGGGGGCGCGCTAGCGCAAGGGTAGCGAGAATCAGGAAGGCAACGCGGAGAATGCGTGGGAGGTGGCGTAGCCTCA
This sequence comes from uncultured Acidobacteriota bacterium, assembly GCA_964432135.1. Classification (GTDB taxonomy): domain Bacteria; phylum Acidobacteriota; class Polarisedimenticolia; order J045; family J045; genus JANTFM01. The sequence goes on along the minus strand of CAYSMT010000575.1, from coordinate 1,334 downwards.
CGCGCCAGGTCGAAGGTGCCCCGTCACAGATGGCAAGGTCAGCGTAGAGCACGGCGGGTGGTCGGCACGAGGAGCGCCACCAGGCCCAGAACAAGGGCAGCAGCGTGAGGAGCAGGGCGAGGGCCCAAGGGCTGGCGAGGCGGGTCACGATCTCGGCTCCTCGGCGGGCGTTTCGCCCACTGCGGCAAGGCTCTCTCTCGCTTCTTCCTCGCTTTCACAGGCGACGATCAGGCGCCGAAGCTCCGTTGCGCTCTCCCTGAGCGCCACGACGGCCGGGCGATCCTCAGCGAACTTGACGAGGTCCAATCGCCGGAGCCAGCTCTCGAGCCATGCGACGCGTTGCGCGCCGAATCCGACCTGGTCCAGGGCATGTACGCACTCCTCGGAGGTTAGCTCGAGAAGGGGCACGCCTGCGATCTCGCCGAGGAAACCCTTACCGATCTCGGCGAGGCGTACGCTAAAAGCTTTGAAGAGCCGGCGCTCGAGCAGCCCATCGGCGAGGAGCGCCTCGAGCGCGTCGAGCGCGCGCACCCCCGCTGGTACGCGTTCGGCGACGGGAGCCGGTGCGTTCGAGCGTTTGCGTCGAGGCAACCGCGAAATGCCCCATGCGGCGAGGCCGGCAAGCGCGACGAAGCCGCCCGCGATCAGCGCGAGGGAGAGCCATTCGAGAGGGATCTCGACCGGGGGGCGTTCTTGCGCGGGAGCGCTCTCACCGCTTTCTCGGGCTGTGATGTTCAGCGGGCAGGGGAGTGTGCGCGCGATCAACTTCCCGTTGCCGTCGCCGATGGCGAGCTCCGGCAGCTCGGTCTCGCCGAGCGCCGTGAGCAGGACTTCGATCGTGTCTTGCCCGTCCGCGCGGCGGTCGTGGCGGAGCAATCGTAGCGCGCGCGGTGTGCCGGCCGTAGCGGCCTCATCGCTGAGCAATAGACGCGGCGCGTTGGGGTGTAGCTCGGAAGGCCAGTCGATCGCCAGGATCAGCGTCTCGCCGGCATGAAGCTCCTCTCCCTCCGCGAGTGCCTTGGTTCCATCAGATGACAAACGTGCGATGGGTCGGAGGGCCAGGCGGACGGGCTCCTGCGTCTCGCTTCCAGAGGCGGGCAGGACGGAGCTGGCGAGGAGCAGCGTCGCTAGGATCAGTCGTCGCCCTCTGCGCCGACTCAACGCCGGGTCCTCGCAGCGCGGGCGTGGAAGTAGCGCAACAGCGGCCGATCATAGGGTCGTGAGACGTCGATGGTGATGCGGTCGACGCCGGCGCGTGCCAGCACAGCGTGCACCGCTTGTCGCTGCGCCACCCGGGCCGCAGCCTGATTATTGCATTGTACATCTGCACGCAG
>CAYSMT010000574.1:0-2312 GCA_964432135.1 uncultured Acidobacteriota bacterium | reverse complement strand
ACGGAGCAGGGGCACCCCAAGCTCGGCTGCCACAGCGCGGGCGCTGGCCGCGCGGAACTGCTGCTGGACGAAGATGGCGCGTACGTTTTCGGCTCGTGCCTTTTTGATGATTTGCGCCAGCGAGCGCGGTCCGGGCTCCTTGCCGTTGGTCTCGATGGCGACCTGCTTCAGGCCGTAGCGCCGGGCGAAGTAGCTCCAGCTCGGGTGATAGACAAAAAAGGCGCTGCCTTTCAAGGGAACGAGGGTCTCGGCCAGCTCGGCGTCGAGCGCCTCCAGGCGGGCATCAAGTGCTTCAAAGCCGCGAGCGAAGTCCTCGGCGTGAGGCGGGTCGAGCTCCGCTAAGGCATCGCGCGTCCGGGCAGCGATGACGCGCGCAAGCTGCGGATCCGTCCAGAGGTGAGGGTCGCGGTGCGACGCGGCGGTTTCCGCTGGATCGAGCTCACTCGCCGACTGTCCGACGATACTCCGGCTGAGATCGATGGTGCGCAGCCCCGGCGCTGCCGCGGAGAAACGCTCCCCCCAGCTTGCTTCGAAAGGCATTCCTAGTCGCAGCCAAGCCGTGCAGCGCTGCAGATCGCGCATCTGCTGTGGGCTCGCGCCGAAGGTCGCCGGGCTCTGGCCAGGGCCGACGAGGAGTTGGATCTCGACGAACTCGCCCCCGATTTTCTCGACGATGAAGCGCTGGGGAAGCACGCTCACTGCGATGACGAGACGGCCGCCTTCGTGGATCTCGGCCGACGGATTTGGCGGTTGAGTGCAGGCCGAGCCGAGCAGTGCGAGCACGAGCAGGCCCAAGCGAAGCGGGGAAGAAGATAAGGAGGTCACGGCCCGGTCTCCTACGTCAACGCCGCACCCGTCGAGGTCATGGTGACCTCGCCGTGCAACACGCCCTTCTGCCGAATCAACGCGTCAGCCAGCTTCCGGAGTACCGCCGGTCGGCCACGGGTGAGGATGACTTCGGCACAGTGATGCCGGTCGAGGTGGACGTGGCTGGAGACGAGCACCTCGTCGTGATGATCATGTTGGAGCTGCGTCAGTGTTTCGCCGAGCTGCCGCTTGTGGTGATCATAGGCGAGGGTGATCGTACCGATGACCTCCCGGGAGGCATCGTCCGACCAGGCCTCCTCGACGAGGCGGCGGCGGATGAGATCCCGAAGAAACTCCGAGCGATTGGCGTAGCCGGCGCCGCGACGGGATTCTTCGAGGCGCTGCGCCAAAGACTTGTCGATGCTGAAGCTCAGCCTCTCGAGATCGGACATAGTACGCGCTCCTCGTGGGGTGAGATGAGTCTACCTCGCATTGCCCCTGGAGCGCTCTGTGCTTCGTCTAACGTAGTGGCGATTCCGCGCAGGAGTTTACGGCCGTGACGAGGTAGAACCAGCGTTGGCTGCCGGAGGCGGCGCCCGCATCCGTGTGTTGGATGCCGCTCGTGCCAGGATCTTCATCCTGGACCTTCTCCGCGTGGGCATTTGTCCAGCCCGAGGGGTTAGGGTTGGGATTGCGATAGATGTTCCAGCGCAGCCCGGTCTCCGCCGGATCGTCCCAGCTCAGCAACAGGTCATCACCGTCACGACTCAGGCGCAGCTTCGTTGGGTCGGCCGGGGCCTGACATCCCTCGCGAATCACGAGGAACTGGTTGACCGCAACACCACTGAGTTCGCTAACGCTGAGCGTTGGGTTGGGCCAGCGCACGCGAATATGGTCGACGACGGTTGCCTGGCCGAGCGCGAAGCTCAGGCTGAGTGGTTTCTGAGGTCCCTGGTGGCCATGACCGGCGTAGATCTCCCGCGTCCAGGTTTTCCCGCCGGCGCGAAGCTCCACCCGCGCGCCAATGGCGCTACGGTTGGCCATGCCCGTCGTGCCACCGCCCTCGAGGGTGAGGGTGATCCAGTTGTTGTCCGTGCCGACATTGTTGCGCCACAGCTCGAGTGTCGTCGTATCGTCGAAGCCGACGAGCAAGTCCTCGTCCCCGTCGAGATCGTAGTCCACGGGAATGACATTACCGGGCGGGTGATTATTGATGTTGATCGCGTTGAGGCCCGAGTCGACTGTTACGGGAGAGAAAGTGTGATCTGGGGCTTGTCGGAAGAGGTAGATGCGGTTGTTGCTGTAGCCGCTTTCGGTGAGCACCACGTCGACTAGCCCATCGCCGTCAAAGTCGAACCAGCTCGCGTGATGGTCGCCGTGATGGCTCAGGTCGGGGTCTTCGGCTGCGCGACCGGAGACGCGGTTGAAGTCCCAGGAGAAAAGCTCTCCGCTACTCGTCACGACCGTCGAATGCACATGTCCCGCCCCGTCGCCCGAACCGTGGG
>CAYSMT010000573.1:0-2314 GCA_964432135.1 uncultured Acidobacteriota bacterium | reverse complement strand
CTTGCTCATGCGACCCGTCTGCTCGCGCAGCGCTTCCTCCCAAGCTTTGCGGGATGATGGCGAGCAGGCTTGCTTTTCCTCGAGAGGAAGCCGGCTGAAATCCGGCACGCGGCTCATCGGAGTAGCCCCAACAGCTCGAGGGCCCGAATCAACAAGGCCTCCGCATCGCAACCGAGATGCACGAACTCATCAACGCCAGCTTCGCGGTACATCGCTTCATGCTTTCCAGGCCTTCCCGCGAGATAGATCCGACGCGCACCGGCCTCCTTGAGCCGCGCAGCGACCGACACGGCACGCTCTTCGTAGAGGGCGTCACTCGAGCAAATCACCGCCAGCAAGGCGCCACTCTCTTTGTAGGCCGCGACGAGGTCTTCGAGATCATCAAAGCCATCGCTCTCGGAGGCCTCGATGCCACCCGCCGCAAAGAGCTGACCAGCAAAGAGCGTCCGCGCTCGATGCTCCGACAGCGATCCCAAGCTCGCCAGGAAGACGCGCGGAGACTGATCGGCGCGATCACTCGCGTCGCGCAGACGCTCAAAGGGCTCTGCCTCGCGCTCGACAACAACCGGCGGCGCGCTCTCCGGCACGCTGCCCTCGGCAAGCGCTCCCTGAACCTCTCCGAACTCTGCGAAGGCCGCCACAGCCGCAATAGCCTGGCCAACGATCTGACCAGGAGGCGCGAAACGCAGCGCATCGAGGCGCGCGTCGTGCGCCGGCGGAGGAGGTGGCGGAGCCTCGGGATGCGAGGAGCGGCAAAGGCGCGTCTCTTGAAGCAGCGGGTAGCTGCTCACACCAGTCACGAGTTGCTTGCGACGTGTGATCTGTGCGCGCGTGCGCGCGGCCGTCGCGGCGATCTCTCGAGCGGTGCGCCCCGAGCGGTGCGCCGCCGCGAGACCGCCCTCGCCCTCGATTCCCTGAAAGAGCTTCCACGCGCGATGTGCGAGCTGTGCCGTGATCGTCTCGAGGTAGTAGCTGCCACCGGCCGGATCGACGACCCGATGAAGCTGGGACTCCTCGCGCAGCACGAGCTGAGTGTTGCGAGCGAGGCGCTCGGCAAAGGCATCGCTCTCGCCCAGCACCGCGTCGAAAGGAGCGATCGTCGCGCTTTCGGCGCCCGAAACGGCGACAACGAAGCTCTCCATCGTCGCTCGCAGGAGGTTGACCCAAGGATCGCGCCGCGTGCGGCGCCGATCCAGGGAAGACAGATGGATCGGTGCGTACTGCTGCGCCTCTGCGACGCCACAAGCGGACACGAGGCGCGACCAGCAAAGCCGCAGAGCGCGCACCTTGGCGAGCTCCATGAACAGATCCCGCCCGATGCCCAGCGAGAGAACGCTCTGCCCGGCAACGACCTCAGGACCGAATCCGACCGACTCGAGCTGGCGCAGGTTCTCAGCCATCGTCGCGAGCACGAGAGCCATCTCCTCCGCCGCACTCGCGCCGCCTTCGGCATAAGGCACTCCGGAGACCTCGATGGTACGCATCCCGGGCACTTCGTCCCGAACGAAGCGCAGAAGCTCGCCCATGAGCTCATAGCGGCGGTCGAGGCTTTCGCCAAGACACCCTGTCGCCGCGAGCTGTCCGAGAGGATCGTCACTCAAGCCGCCGCGCAACGCACTCAGGGGAATGGCGCGCTCGCGAGCGATGGCAAAGAAGGCGGCCGCTGCAGCCAGGGTCTCGCTACCCGCCATGAGAGTGATAGGGGTCTGATCAAGCGCAACACCCTCAAGCACGACGGACAGCGCAGCTTTGGAAGAGACCTGCATGCGGCCCAGTGCGAGCTCAAGAGCGTCGGCACCCCGCGCGAGGGCCGTAACGATCGCCTCACGTGCGCGCTGCGGATCAGCGTGCGCCGGCGCAACCCTCAACTCCCATCCGGTGTCCGCGGTAGCAAGCGCCCTACCGCCACGCAGGAAGGGGGACCGGCCAGCAACGCTCGCGGCAAAGGCCCCAGGCGCCGCGTGGTCGTGACTGTAAAGCGGCTCGATTCGCAACCCTTCCACCGTCTCGGTGCACAGGCGCCGCTCGAAGGAAGCACCAGCCAAGCCTTTCTCGACCCGCTCACGCCAGCTCTCGTAGGCGATGGCATCGAAGGCCTCGGTGAATCGCTGCATCATCACACTCGCTCCGGCACCACGCCTGCACCGCGGCCGGTGGTCGCCACGGCTGGGGCCGGCCCGCCATTCTAGCGCGGGATGTGAGGTGAGCCCTCAACGGTGCGCTTTTCGCGCTTTTCCCGTCCAGCTCCTGATCTGGCACGCCGATTGTCCTGGGCTTCAGGCCGCGATCGCGGTCTTGTAACGGTAGGTCCCGG
>CAYSMT010000572.1:0-2315 GCA_964432135.1 uncultured Acidobacteriota bacterium | reverse complement strand
GACCACGAGCACGAGGTCTGTTGCCGTCGCGCCTTCTGGGAGTCGCCCGACGAAGCGGAGGCCGACGACCTCCGGGATCAGCATCGAGATCGGCTGGCCGAGCATGGCAGCCTCGGCCTCGATGCCGCCGACGCCCCATCCCAGGACTGACAGGCCGTTAACCATCGTCGTGTGGCTGTCGGTGCCGACGAGAGTGTCTGGAAAGGCGAGGTATCCTCCCGCGCCGTCGGAGACGCTGCGGACTGTTTGGGCGAGATACTCGAGATTCACCTGGTGGCAGATTCCCGTGCCGGGCGGCACGACGCGGAAGTTATTGAAGGCCTGCTGGCCCCAGCGCAAGAACTCATAGCGCTCTTTGTTACGGTGCAGCTCGGCCTGGACGTTGTGTCGCAGGGCACCGGGGTGAGCGAACTGGTCGACCATCAGGGAGTGGTCAATCACCAGATCGACCGGCACAAGAGGGTTGATTTTCTCTGGATCGTCGCCGAGCTCGACCATCGCTGCGCGCATCGCCGCGAGATCGACAACGGCGGGCACGCCGGTAAAGTCCTGCATCAGCACCCGTGCCGGGTGAAAGGCGATCTCCCGCGAGGAGCGCCGTTCAGCGAGCCAGTCGACGAGGGCCTGGGCGTCGTTGTTCGTCCCGCTCCGGTCCTCTTTGCAACGTAGTAGGTTTTCAAGAAGGACTTTGAGTGAGAAAGGCAGGCGGGAGAGGTCACCAAGCTGCTCCTGCGCTGCAGAGAGACTGAAGTAGCTGAAGGAGCGCTGGCCCAGCTCGAGGGTACGCCGAGTGTTCAAGCTGTCCTGGCCGAAGAGGGTCACGGTAGAGTCCTCTCTGCGCGGAGGCGCCGCGCGGCGATGACATCCGGAAGGCGACCTGGCTCCGCGTTAGTCCTGAAGGGCCGCGATGATCTTCTCGCCGCGTCGGGCCATCAGCGCGCCGGCTCGGGGGAGCAGGCACAGATAGATCACCCATAGCAGCGTGAAGCAGGCTGCGAGGAATAGGGGCGCAAGGCCAGGGTGGCCGATGAGAAAAGGTAGCACGCCGACGATGCCCAGCACGAGGACGCCAACGAAGAGGGCCACGAAGCCCAGCAGCATCGCCGTTCCCGAAGGCGGATTCGTCATGGCGGCGATGTTGCGCGCGACGGGAAAAGTGAGGGAGATGAAATTGCCGGTGGTTACGAGCAGGAGGCTCAGACTGGCGAAGATCAACGAGCCCTGGAGCAGGGTTCTCGGGCCGGGGATTCCGGCCAGGGCGGACCAAGCGCACACGCCAAGCAGGCCAGCGGCACTCTGGTAGATGAAGATCGCGAGGTTCTTGCCGAGCAGAACGCGTGATGGGGGAATCGGGCACAGATAGTAGTTGCGAATGCCCTGGGCTTCCCACGCGAAGGCGTTGTTGACGAAGTTGTTCATCAGGAGAGTGAGATAGGCGAGTAGGCCGTAGAAGAACACGGGCTCGTCGCCGACGATGGCGACGATGGCCGGTGAGCTCCGTCGGACGAGAGCGGCTATGACCAGGCCGAGAACGGGAGCCATGAGGAGATTGAACTTCCCGAGTGAGCTGCGCATGAGATAGCGCAGCTCTTTGCTCACCACCGCAAGGGTTTGGGGCGAGGCGAAGGGGAGATCGGTGATCTCGAAACCTTCGCGTCGTAGCGGCGTCATTGCAGGAGATCTCGCTGCTGTCACGTGCCTGCGGCGGCGAGGGCCGCGGGAGCCAAGGCGGTGCTCGGTGAAGGCATACATACCCAGGGTGAGGCCCGCGAAAAGCCACAAGCCGAGCCCCGCTAGAGCCCGTAAGCCCGCGGAGAGGTCATCTTCGTGCAACCGAGCCAGCGCATGGCCGGCCAGCACGGGTGGCAAGGGAGCGATCAGCTTCTTGTAAGAGCGTGCCGCGGAGACGAGTTCCTCGACCCGTTGGTCCGGATCGCCCCCGCGGGTGCTCTCGAAGAGCATCGGTGCGAAGCTCGCTATCACCAGTAGCCCCACAGAGACGAGGCCGAAGATCTCTCGGCTGCGTCGATGCTGCAAGATGCCCTGCAACACGGTGCTGATGGCGAAGCCCCAAACGACGATGATGACAAGCATCATGCCGCCGATGGCGAGTCCGACGCCGACATGGTGTCCCGGCAGCACGATCCCGGTGATGAGCGTTCCCGCGAGCAGCGGAAAGTAGAAGAGATGTTCCGAAGAGATGAAGTTGGCGCCCAGCCCGATCGCAAAGAGCTGCCGTCGACTGACCGGGAAAGCGAGCAGTCGCGCTAGGTCGAAGCTCCGCCCCGTACTTGCGAAAATCAACGGCAGCGCGA
>CAYSMT010000571.1:0-2322 GCA_964432135.1 uncultured Acidobacteriota bacterium | reverse complement strand
GCCCGACTCGCCGCATAGATCTCATCAAGGTAGTCCCGCTCGCTACACGCCATCTCGTCCACCATCCCACCCTCATCTCATCTCGACACTCGCTGTGCCCGCCGTCACACGAGCACCACCGGTATCACAGTCGAGGAAGCAGACCGCGCTCCCGAAGCAACTCAACGAGCCTGCCGACACACTCCCTGACATCGATTCGCCCCGTCTCGAGCACGAGATCCGGGCTCACCGGTTCCTCATAGGGCGCGCTGATCCCAGGAAAGTTATCGATCTCCCCTGACATGGCCTTCTCGTAGAGCCCCTCCGCCGCACGCTCACGGCACAGCTCCATCGGCGCCGACACGAACACCTCGACAAAACGCTCCACACCGATAATCTCTCTCGCGCGCTGCCGCTCCTCTTCGAAAGGAGAAAGGAACGCGCAGATCGTCACGAGCCCCGCCTGGTTCAGCAGACGGGCCACCTCAGCCGCACGGCGGTTATTCTCGGCCCGATCTCCTGCGCTAAAACCGAGATCCATACTGAACCCCAGCCGCGCGTTCTCCCCGTCGATGACCTGAGCGAGCACCCCCTCATCGAAGAGCCGTCGCTCGAGCGCGTAGGCCAACGTGGTTTTACCAGCCCCCGTCAAACCCGTGAACCAGACCGTCAGCCCTTCGTGCCCAAGTCGAGCGGCGCGCTCGCTTGCGAACACCTGACTCCGCTGGCCGGTCAGGTGCGGGCTCCGCGGTCCGCGAACGCGACGTTCGGGATCGACGACGCGCTCGGAGTGTTCACGATCGACGATCATCCCAGCACCGACGGTATTGTGGCTGAGCCTATCGATTACGATAAAGGCGCCCGTCGTCCGGTTGCGCTTGTAGGCGTCGAAGGCAATCGGCCGTGCCAGCTCGAGCGCGCAACGCCCTATCTCGTTCAACGCGAGGGTCTCGACCTCCACCCGCCGCAGGGTGTTCACGTCCAGCCGGTAACGCACCCCTGATACGACCCCGGGCGTCAGCTTCGTCGTCTGCTTGATCAAGTACTGCCGCCCAGGAACCAGCTCCTCCTCAGACATCCACACGAGCATCGCCTCGAGCTTGCGGCCGACCTGAGGCACATTTTTCACATGGGCCAGCATGTCGCCGCGCGAGAGATCGATCGCGTCCTCGAGAGTGATCGTCAGCGGCTGTGGCGGAAAGCCTTTGCTCAACTCTCCGTCCGGGCCGAGAACCTTTGCGACCCGGCTCGTCTTTCCCGAGGGAAGCGCAACCACCTCGTCACCCGGGCGAACGACTCCCGAGGCGGGCGTTCCCATATAGCCTCTGAAGCTGGCATCCGGTCGCGAGACATATTGCACTGGAAAACGCAGGTCGATCAGGTTGCGGTCGGAAGCAATATGCACACTCTCGAGATGACCGAGCAGCGTGCTCCCATCGTACCAGGACATCCGCTCGCTGCGTTTGACAACGTTGTCACCCTCGAGTGCAGAGATAGGAATGAAGGTGACATCCTGTAAGTCGAGCCGCGCGGAGAAGTCTCGAAACTCCGCGACAATCTCATCAAAGACAGCCTCCGAGTAGTTGGCGAGATCCATCTTGTTCACGGTAACGACGAGGTGCGGAATCCCCAACAGAGCCGAGATGAAGGCGTGCCGGCGCGACTGCGTCAGCACACCATTTCGCGCATCGATCAGCACGATCGCCAGGCTCGCCGTTGAGGCTCCCGTCGCCATGTTACGCGTATACTGCTCGTGCCCGGGCGTATCAGCGATGATGAACTTGCGCTTGGGCGTCGAGAAGTAACGATAGGCAACGTCAATCGTGATTCCCTGCTCGCGCTCGGCCTTCAAGCCATCGGTGAGTAGTGCAAGGTCGAGCTGCTGCCGAGTCGACCCCTTGCGCTCCGACGCACTACGCAGCGCAGCGAGTTGGTCCTCGTAGATGCCCTTCGACTCGAAGAGCAAACGCCCGATCAACGTGCTCTTGCCGTCATCTACGCTGCCCGCCGTCACGAGGCGGAGGAGATCCTTTTGTTCGTCCTGCTCAAGAAGGGGAACACTCCTGGACATCTAGAAGTAGCCCTCCCGCTTCTTCTCTTCCATCGAACCCTCTCGATCCTGATCAACCGCACGATGTTCGCGCTCGCTCATGCGCGCGAGCATCGTTTCCTCAATGACATCTTCCAGCGTCGCTGCCGTCGAGACGACGGCACCCGTGCACTTCTGGCAACCGAGGGTGCGAAAGCGGCATACGAGCCGTTCGACCCGTTCGCCCTCACGCGGCTTGTTAAGCTCGCCCGCGAGCAACAACAGACCGTCGCGGCAGATCACCTCTCGCTCCT
>CAYSMT010000570.1:0-2341 GCA_964432135.1 uncultured Acidobacteriota bacterium | reverse complement strand
GCGCGTCGCGAATTCCAGAACGCTATCGCCATTGCACCCTTGACAGCTTTGCCACGCTGGGCAATCCCTCCCTCCAGCAGGCCGTCGCTTATTGTCGCAAGATCGTTGCCGAGTTTCCCTCGGGCCGGCATGGGTTGTTGCTTGTGGGGCCCTGCGGGGTGGGCAAGACTCACCTTGGCGTGGCCCTTCTGAGGGGTCTGATGGAAGACTGCGGAGCGCGAGGGCTTTTCACCGAGTTCTACGATCTCCTGCGGCGCCTCCAACAGACCTACGATCGTCGCTCCGAGAGCGTTGCTGCCGAGGTACTCACGCCTGCGCTCGAGGCGGATGTTCTGCTCCTTGATGATCTTGGCGCGGCCCGCATGACGGCCTGGGCACGGGATACGCTGGGACAGATCATCAACGAACGTTACAACCATAATCGACTCACTTTGATCACTTCCAATCGCGACGATCAGCCCAAGGATGGGGAAGAGTCGCTCGCGGAGCGGATCGGTGAGCGTCTCGCGTCGCGCCTTGCGGAGATGTGTTGGACCGTTCGACTCGATGGAGAGGACTTCCGCCGCAAAGGGCGTCTCGCAAGCTTCCACACCTGAGCTTCCTTCGCCCGTCTTCCCAGGCATCCACTTTCTCTCCCCCCCAGCTTTGGTACGAAACGGAAGAGTGCTCCAAAGGCGAGCCGGGTCGCTGGCTTGAGAAAGCGCACATTTTCCGGGGTAGACTGGGCGAAGATACCCGGATTCTGTGCCTATAGGAGTGAAGTGATGACGACTGACGATCTCGTATTGCTCGAGAAAGACGGCCCGTTGGCCGTAGTGACGATCAACCGTCCCGACAAGCTCAACGCGCTCAATGCCGAGGTCATTCGGCAGATCAAGCGCCAGCTTCAGATCGCCGGTGACGACCCCGAGCTCCGCGCGATCATTCTCACGGGAGCGGGTGAGAAGGCCTTCGTCGCGGGTGCGGACATTGGCGAAATGTCGGAGCTGAGTGCTGCACAGGCGCGGGAGTTCTCTCGCGCGGGGCAGGAGATCGCCGAGGTCATGGACCGCTGTGGCAAGCCAATCATTGCCGCCATTGCCGGCTTCGCTCTGGGAGGAGGTTGCGAGCTGGCGATGATGTGTCATCTGCGCGTCGCGGGTCCCAAGGCGCGCTTCGGCCAACCGGAGGTTTCGCTGGGTTTGATTCCCGGATTCGGTGGCACGCAGCGCCTCGCGCGCTTGGTCGGGGAGTCACGTGCGATGGAGATGATTCTTGGCGGCGGCATGATCGATGCCCAGACGGCGCTCTCCTGGGGCTTGGTTAACCGGGTCGCGAAGGAAGGCACGGCGTTAGAAGCCGCGCGCGAGCTTGCCGGGACGATCATTCGGCAGAGTCCCGCAGCCGTGCGCCTCTGCCTCGAGGCAATTCGTCGTGGTTTCGACATGCCCCTCGGTCACGCACTGCGCTACGAGGCTTCCCTATTTGGTGTTGTCTTCGCGACGGAGGATATGCGGGAAGGAACTCAGGCTTTCGTCGAAAAGCGCAAGCCGAAGTTTAGCGGGCGCTGAGCGCGCGGGGCTGTGCCGGTGCGACGCGTCAGAGGAGGGCAGATCCTCCTGGCTCTGGTCCTGATGGGGATCCTCGGCGCGTTGACCTATGAGCTGCTGCGAGAACGGCCCCCTTCGGCGATCCCGGTATCCAGCCCACGCCCCTCCCACGAGAACGAGCTTGCTCGACTCGAGGGAGGGTTCTCGTGGACGACGACCCGCGACGGCGAGCTCCTCTTCGGCTACGACGCCAAGTCGCTCCTGGCGCTTGAAGGAGGTGTCCACTTTCTCGAGGGGGTCAAGCGTCTCAAAATTCATCTCGAGGATGGACGCGTCGTGGAGTTGAGCGCCGATCGAGCTCGCATCGAGCGTGGTGATCCTCGCCGCACAAACAGCGACTTGGTCATCGTCCTCTACGACAATGTCAAGGTGCGGGATCCGGATGGAATGGAGCTGTTTACCGAGGAGCTCAGCTACGATACGAGCACGCGGGTGATGGTTTCCCCAGTAGCGACACGACTCGTCGGCCATCGCTTCGACGCCCAGTTTGCCTCCGTGGTCTATCGGCCTGACGGACGTGTTGTCGAGGCTCGCGGTGCGATGTGTCTCAAGATGGGTACGGCCCCACGTTGGTTCGTCGAGGCGCCTCGAGCAGACTATCGCCTTGCGACAGGCGAGCTCGTCTTCCCCGAGGCCATGCGCGCGCATCGGGAAGACAATGTCATGCTTACCGGCAGAGCATCGGTTGCGCTGGCTTCGGGAAGTGTTGCCGGGCGTTTTCGGGCCGAAGGGCCTGTGCTGCTCCACGGTGG
>CAYSMT010000569.1:0-2347 GCA_964432135.1 uncultured Acidobacteriota bacterium | reverse complement strand
AAGCGAGGCCGGGCGCGCTCGACAGCATCTCTGGCTTCCATCCGCTTGAGGTCGATATTTCCGGACCAATCGAACTCTACGTTGATAGTGGCGCGTCCCGCGCTGGCGTTTGACTTAATGGCCTTGATACCGGGAATGGTCGCCAACTCCTCCTCGATCGGCATGACGATCTCGCGCGTCACCTCGAGGGGGTGAGCACCCGGATAAGGAATCTCGATCATCACGGAGGGCCTGGTGATCAAGGGCATGTAATCGAGCGGAATCAAGAAGATGGCTACGACACCGAGAACCACCAGGCTAAGCAACAGCATGATGGTGCCGATGGGGCGATCAACAACACAGTCGGTCAAGCGCATCAGCGGGCAAGCTCGCGCGACGTCGTGGATAGCCCACTTCGAGGGGTCGTACCGACCTCGCCGGCACCGAAAAGACGATAGACGCAGGGAATGACCAACAGAGTTAGGAGGGTGGAAACCGCCAAGCCACCAATGACAGTAATCGCCATGGGAGAACGAAGCTCGCTTCCCGCACCAAGACCAAGGGCCATCGGCAGCAAGGCGAGCACCGTCGTCGTGGTTGTCATGAGGATCGGGCGCAAACGCTCGCGACCAGCGGCGAGAATCGCCTCGTCGGTTGCTTCGCCGGATCGGCGACGCCGACTGATAGCATCCACGAGCACGATGGCGTTGTTGACGACGATACCGGCCAACATCACAACACCGATGAGGACAAGCACCGAGATGGAATCGCCGGTCAGCAGCAGAGCCCCCACGACGCCTACCACACCTAGCGGTAGAGAGAGCAAGATCACAAGAGGGTAGCGAATCGACTCAAACTGCATGGCCATCACAACGTAGACCAAAAACACCGCCAGGAGCAGAGCGAGCTTGAGGCTATCGAGCGAAAGCTCAAGGTCCTGATCCTGCCCCGCCATCTCCACCTGGACCCCCTGCGGCATACGCAGTCCATCAAGCTGCCCTCGCACGCGTGCGAGGGCAGCTCCGAGGTCGGCCACAGCGGCCTGAGCCATCACTTGAGCGACGCGAGAGCCGTCAACGCGATGGATGGCGGCAGGACCGTAGTCTATCGATACCCGCGCCACCGAGGAGACCGGCACGCTCGCCCCCGTCGCGAGTGGAATTCGCAGCCTCCCGATCGCCGCGGCCCGGTCTCGGAACTCGCTGGCAGCACGCAGTCGGATGTCGAAGCGCTCCTCACCCTCGCGAAACTTGCCGACGATCTCTCCGCGAATCAAGCGGCGCATCGTGCGAGCAATCGTCTCAGCGCTCACGCCGAGACGGGCGGCTTGCTCACGATCGAAAGCGATGCGAATCTCCGGGCTGCCCGCTTCGGAAGACTCCGCGACATCACGAATACCGCTGATCTGCCGCAGCATTGTCGCCACCTCTCCTGAGCTCTGCTCAAGCAGGGCGAGATCGTCGCTAAAAATGTTCACGACCACCGGCGGGCGTAGTGCGAGCACTGAAGGGCGAACCAACTCTGCCTCAAGGTTCGGGAAGAGACGCGCCACCCGGCGAACGCTTTCAATCGCCGCAGCCTCCTCCCCGGCACTCGTAGGCACAGGCAGTGCGAAGTTGATCTGCGCCAGGTTTTCACCGAGAGTCTGACGACCCGAGGCCGCCATTGGCAGAGAACCGATGACCGAGAAAAGCTGCTCGAAACGTCCATCAGCGAGAAGCTGGTCTTCTATTTGCCCGACAACCTCCGCGCTACTCTCGAGAGGCGTTCCCTCAGGCAATCGGAACTGAAAGGCAAATTCACCCTGGGCCAGCTCTGGCACAAGCTTCGTGCCCAAGTGGGGAATCACGAGCACCGAGACTACGAAGAGCGCGACACTAGCCAGAACTACAAATGCACGCCATCGCAGCGCTGCGCGCAGGATACCAGGATAGAGCGTGCCGAACAGGTCAAAGAGTCTTGCCAGCGGCCAGGTAACGACCGCAAACACCCAGGCAAGGATCCACCAGAACAATAGCAAGACAACAAGGAGCGACGCCAGTAACAGGCGCGGAAGGAAGAACAACACGGTTAGGACACGACTCCACCAATGACGACCGTCCCCAGCCGGAAGTAATACGATCGGGCCAAAGCGAAAGGTCCAGGGCGGGTCTTCATGGCCTTCGCAAGCCTGATCCCAACGAAAGAGAGTGCGCTCGGCCCGTCCTCGCGCAGCACACGGATCAAGACCTGCCAGCGAGGGAATTAATGTCAAGGAAACGACCAGCGATGCCAACAGAGAAAGACAGACCGTCATCGACAGGTCGTAGAAGAGCTGACCGGCGACTCCTTTCACGAAGACGATCGGCAAGAAAACAGAGACCGTGGT
>CAYSMT010000568.1:0-2350 GCA_964432135.1 uncultured Acidobacteriota bacterium | reverse complement strand
CATTGGGTTTGCGGGACTACATGCGAAAGAATGCAGATAACTTGAGTAGTTTGGAGAGGTGGACGCTCAGACGTAGACGACGAGCATCGTGTAGAGAATCAGTAGGATCAAGGTCAGTCCGATGCCGAGGGCGATGAAGCCGAAGACCCGAAAGCCTCGTTCTGCCTTCTCCGGGAAGGGGTCGACGAGGGCCCCTTCGATCTCGTTTTCATCCTTGCCCCTGATGAACTGCTCGTATTCCGCGGGCTTGTCGTGCTTGAGTTCCTCGAGGGTCAGTCGTCCGGTGAAGATGACGGGGTCCATCGGAAACTTGTCGGGCCGGAAGTGGGTGTTAAAGAAATGGATCGTGAAGATAAACGCAACGGCGAGCAGGGCTTCGTCGCTGTGGATGATCGTTGCGACATTGACCGCCCACCCCGGGAGCACGCGAGTGAACAGCTCGGGAAACCAAAGGATCAAGCCCGTGCCGCCGATGATGAAAACGCCCCAGAAGACCGCGAAGTAGTCGAACTTTTCCCAGTAGGTCCAGCGGCCAAACTTCGGTCGTTCCCCAAGACCGAGGAACCACTTCACCGCGCCCCAGAATTGCTTGAGATCGTTGAGATTGAACATCATCGAGTCAGCGCCAAAGATATAGCGTAGCCAGCCCTTACCGCTCTCGCGTTTGTAGCTGCGTACATGAAACAAGTGCACGGCGAAGATAACCAACAGGCCAACGGCCGCGATGCGATGCAGGACACCCATCACATGGAATCCGCCGAGCAGATGCGAGAGCAGCACGGCCCAGCTCGCATAGGAGAATTTCAGTGCCATGCCCGTGAGTGCCGCCGTGAAGAAGCTCAGTAGCATCAGTAAGTGCATCATCCGCTGAGTACGGTTGAAACGGCGATAGAACTTCGCTTGTGAAGCGTGCTTGTGAGATCGCCAGGTCTCGCGGGTACGCCAGAGCCGGAAGAGCCAAGCCAGGGTGTGCAAGACAAAGAAGGAAAGGGTGCCCACGAGCAGCGCCGTCATGAACCAGAAGGCGTAGAAGAGGTAGGGATACTTCTCGGGGTCATGGTGCGTCGCGTGGGTCAAGTAGCCGGCGAACTGCCGGTGCGCACCCGGATGACACTGGGCACAGGTCGCGACGATGTTTTTGTGGCTGAGTGTTGATTCGGGGTCGTCGACCGGAAGGATGTTGTGCGTGCCGTGGCAATCGTAGCACTTAGCTGCGCCGGCGGAGCCAAGACGTGAGACCTTGCCGTGGAAGGTGTCGAAGAAGGTTTCGGCCTCACCTTCATGGCAGCGACCGCACTGGTCCATCATACGGAAACGGAAGTCGGCGCTGTCGGTTCGTCCGATAGTGTGAGAAGTATGGCAACCCTCACAGGTCGGTAGATCGCCGGAGGGGCGGTCGGAGAGCTGAGGGGAGTGAATGCTTTTTTCAAAGGCCTGCTCAATGCCGTTATGGCAGGTGCCACAGGTCTTTGCGATGTTGGCGGAGTTGACGGTCGAGTGTGGATCGCGTTTGGGCAGCACCTGGTGCTTGTTGTGACAATCGGTGCAGGTCGCAGAGACGACGAGTCCCGCCTCGACGAGGCCTCGTCCATGGATACTCATCTCGTAGCTGTGAACGATATCCGGAACCGTAGAGAAGATGCGCTTTGCGGCCTTCTCCCCTTCCTGATGACACTTTCCGCAGAGCGCCGGGATGTTGCGCGGGTAGGTCTTTGATGATGGGAGCTTGTGGCTTTGAGTGCTGTGTTTTTCGTGACAGTCGAGGCACAGCGGGGCATCAGGATCGCCTTTTGCCGCGAACTGACCGTGTGTGCTGGTCTGATACTGAACGACCTCCTCCGCGTGGCAGATCGAGCAGTTGACTTTGGTCCCGGGTTCAATGGCCTCACAAGGCCGGGAATAGGTTGACTTGACATCTGTGTGACATTGCGCGCAGGCCGTTCCGGAATGGGTCGAAGCGTTGTAGGCTTGCTCGTCGACGTAGAGGGAGATCGTCTTATTATCCCGCTGCATCGTCAGGTCGCGTTTCGAGTGACACTTCATGCAGTCGATATTATTGGCGCCACCCTGTTGCTGGCTGGCCTTGCGGATCTTGTGCGGCGAGTGGCATTCGACGCAGGAAGGAATCACATGGGGTTGCTCTTCCCACAGCCTGCCCTCGATGACTTTGACGTGGACCTCTTCGATGCGAGTGTGGCAGCGGGTGCAGGTTTTGGCCACATTCTTGCGGTTGATGCTCGAGTCTTTGTCGGTGTGCTCGAGGATGAGGTGCGAGGTGTGGCAGGAGGTGCACACGGCGGTGACCGAGAGGCCCTTCTTGAACAGACCCTCACCGTGAATCGACAGCGAG
>CAYSMT010000567.1:0-2351 GCA_964432135.1 uncultured Acidobacteriota bacterium | reverse complement strand
CCTCCGGTGATTCCCAGCGCGAGACGGTTGAAAGTGTTCTCGCGGAGAGCGCGCTCGACGGGATCCCTCGCTTGTTGGTTTACAACAAGATCGATGCGGCTCCTCACAAGCTCGTCGCGGAGCTGCGCCGCCGTCAACGTGATGCCATCTTCGTCTCCGCGCTCTCTGGAGAGGGGGTCGAGGAACTCGTCGAGGGTTTGGCCGACCGGCTGTTCGGCCAGGAACTCGTGAGCGTTCTCGAGATTCCCTGCGCTCGGGGTGACCTGCTCGCCCATGCTCACCGCTTGGGAAAGGTGGAACAATGTCAGATGATCGATGCAACGCTTCGCCTGACTGTGCGGGCGACCGGCGCGGCGCTGGCAGAGATGAGCCGTCTCATTGAGGAGGACGGAGAACAGGAGGCGCTACGATGAGTCGCCGGACCCTCGCGCTGGTTTTCGGTGGGGCCAGCTCTGAGCACGATGTGTCCCTCATCTCGGGTCGTGCGATCTACGAGCAGCTCGATCGCGAGGCCTACGACCCGCTCCTCGTCGGCATCGATCGCCAAGGACGCCCCTTTCTCGGCTCCGAGCAGCTCTTCGACGGAGGCCTCGAGCGCGGTGAGGGATTACCGCTGCGCTGGCCGGCGCATCCGGGCGAACGCTGCCTGCGCCACGCCGTGGCCGGTGATGCGATCAGCGATGACATCGATGTCGTCTTTCCGATCATCCACGGGAAAGGTGGTGAAGATGGTGGCCTGCAGGGCCTGTGTGCTCTCGCAGGCATTCCCTGCGTTGGTGCCGGCGTGCTGGCCTCCGCGCTCGCGATGGACAAAGACCGCGCACGTCGCCTCTTCGTCGCGGAGGGTCTGCCCGTAGTGCCAGATTTCGTGCTTCGAGAGCGGCTCGGCTCGGCGGAGCTCGCGGAGCTGATCGCTCCGCTCGGCTGGCCGCTGTTTGTCAAGCCAGCTCGCGCGGGCTCCTCGATTGGCATTAGCAGGGTCGAGGCCCTAGATGAGCTCGATGAGGCTCTCGAGCGGGCGCGTGAGGTCGATGACAAGGTCATCCTCGAGCAGGCTGTGCTTCAACCCCGAGAGATCGAGATGGCTGTCCTGGGCCATGACGATCTCGAGGTCGCCGGGCCGGGGGAGATCATTCCCCATGGGGTTTTCTACGACTATCGCGCGAAGTACGAGGACCCGGAGTCCGAGCTGCTGATCCCAGCTCCTGTTTCCAAAGAGATGGCCTGGGAACTCGCATCCATGGCGCGCCAAGCCTGCCTGGCACTCGACCTGCGGGGCATGGCTCGGGTCGATTTTCTGCTCTCTGGAGAGGATGGTCGCATTGTCCTCAACGAGATCAATACACTGCCAGGCTTCACGCCGATCTCGATGTATCCCAAACTCTGGGAGGCTGCGGGGCTTGGCTTTTCTGCCTTGATCGACCGCCTCATCGAGCTGGCTCGCGTGCCCTAATTCCTGCTGCCGGTCGCGGGCTGGAAGCGGCTTCGTTGTGCTTAGCTTTGTGCCGGAGAATCACAGGTCGATTTCGAGCGCCGCGATGCGCCGGTAGAGCTTTTGGCGGGTCCACCCCAGACGCCGGGCGGCGACCGCCTTGACGCCTCCCGCGATCGTCATGGCGCGGTAGATCGCGTCGGCTTCGAGGTTGCCGACCCGTTGAGTGGGCTCGAGAAGGCGGCGGATGATTCGCGCATCAATCAAGGGTTGTGCAGAAAGCGCGACCGCCTCTCTCAGAAGGTTGTGCAACTCGCGGACATTGCCTGGGAAAGCGTACTCCGTCAGAAGTTGCATCGCGTCTTTCGAAAGCCGCATTCCGCGCCCGAGCTTCTCGCGGCGTATTTTTTGAAGCAGCGTCGCGACGAGAAAAGGCAGGTCGCCGCTGCGTCGCCACAGTGGCGGCAGCATGACAATGCTGCCCGCCAGACGGAAGTAGAGATCGGAGCGGAAGGTGCCGGCGCGCCGCATGGCACCCAGATCGCGGTGGGTCGCGGAGATCGTGCGCGCATCGAAGGGCTCGGCCTGCGTGGCGCCCAGCGGGCGCACGGTGCGTTCCTCGAGCACGCGCAGCAGCTTGGCTTGGAGCATCTCTGAGAGATCGCCGATCTCGTCGAGCAGCAGCGTGCCGCGATGCGCTTCGATGAGGCGGCCGGCGTGGCGGCGGGTCGCTCCAGTGAAGGCTCCCGCGTGGTAGCCAAAGAGCTCGGCCTCGAGCAGTCCGTCCGGCAGCGCCGCACAGTTTTCGGCGACGTAGGGACCTATTCGACCCGAGGCGAGGTGCAAGGCGCGGGCAAGGACCTCCTTCCCCGTGCCGGTCTCTCCCGACAGCAGGATATTGATCCCGGTGTCCGCCACT
>CAYSMT010000566.1:0-2357 GCA_964432135.1 uncultured Acidobacteriota bacterium | reverse complement strand
AGTGTTTGCAGGCACGTTAGGCAGCTCATTGCCGCGTGCCTTCCAGCCATCGGCGAGAGTCCACTCCCATAGATGGGCCGTGTTGAAGCCGCCAACCACGGCGAAGGCGTGATCCGGATCCGTCGGGTCCGAGGCAAGATCGTTGATCGAACGTGACGGAAGACCGGCAGTGATCTCCGTCCAGTCCGTACCGCCATTGGTCGAACGCCACACATGACCGCTGGCCGAGCCGGAGAGCACGACCTTGTTGAAATTCGGATTGACTTCCAGCGAAACCAAACTGCCAGCTCCACCAGTCAAGTCATTTGGGCCGACCGGCTCCCAGTTCGAGCCGTGATCATCGGAGCGATAAACACGGTGCGTGCCCAGGTAGAGCGTGCTCGGGTTACGCGGATCGAGAACGTAGGGCGTCACCCAATGTATGCGATCGCCGCGGGCGATGCCGCTGCTCGATCCGGTGATGCCACGGAAGGCACCAAAGATCCCATTCTCCGCGCGACTGATACTGGGATAACCTCTCCATGGATAGGAAGTAATATAAACATAATTTGCATCAATAGGATCAATATGACATATGAATCCGTCCCCCGTGACGGCCTGGACGTTCCATACATCACTCGTCGTCCGCGCGAGAGAGCTGTTATCCTGGGCGCCACCGCAGATCTTCTCACTGTCCGAGGCATCCACATCTATGGCGTAGAAGAGCACGCTGTTCAGATTGCCGTTGAGATTGCTAAAGTGCGCGCCACCATCGGCGCTCTTCCAGACGCCACCGTCGGAGCCAACATAAAAGGTCTCCGGATTGTTCGGATCCATCACGAGCACATGCGTATCTTGATGCACGGTCTGGGCCGCGCCCCAGCCGTGGCTCAGATCCGTCCAGTGTGCGCCCGCGTCCGTGCTCTTGAAGATATGCACAGTACCGCGATAGACGATACTGGGATTGGTTCGGTGAACGCGCAGAACCGCATTGTAGGAGCACTGCCCGTCACAGGCGTTCGCACCGCTCGACATCTTGGTCCAACTCGCCCCGCCGTCCGTCGTACGCCAGAACTCTCTCGGGTTCTGAAAGAGGGCGTAGACCGTGTTCGAATCACTCGGTGCGATGGCCAGCTCAGTGCGTCCGGTGCGCCCGTTGGGCAGTCCCGAGGCCGTCTGAAGCGTCCAGCTCACGCCGTTGTCGGTTGACTTGTAGATGCCCTGATAAGTTCCCGCCCAGAAGATGTCCGGTACGGAGGGATCCTGGGCGATCTCGTAGATGCTCACGTTTGACAGCCGCTTGGTCCAGGTCAGGCCGGCATCGTTTGTCGTCAGAATATGCCCCGATTGTGTCGCCCCCGAGCTGCAGCCGCGAATCCGCCCGCCAACAACGAGATGATTCGAGTCGCGCGAGTCAACGATGACATTCGCGAAGCTCGACAGGTCGTCAAGATCGTTACCCGCACTTCCGTTACGATACTCCCAGGTGACGCCGCCATCTGTGCTACGCACCAGGCCGAGACCGAAGTAGCCCTCGCAGCCAGTGACGTTGTCGCCCGTACCGACCCAGAGTGTGTTCGAATCCTTCGGATCAACCGCGACCGCGCCCGCGGCGAGGGTGCCGGCTGTCTCGAAGATTGCGGTATAGGACAGACCGTCATTGGTCGATTTCCATAACCCGCCGGCGGCGGTGCCAATGTAGAGAACGCCAAGCCCCGGGTCGAGCGCAATGGCCGTGATGCGCCCCGAAACGTTGCCGAAGGACCAATGGCCAAAGGCCGAGGGCGACGGCCCCTTGGCAACCCAGAAGTTGAGCTCCGCTTCCGCTCCTTGGCTCTTGCGCAGGCGCTGAAGATCGAGAAGCTGCCGCGTCTGCGCAAGACCCTCGCGACGAAGCTGCGCCCGCTCATCTGCGGAGGCCACACCCGCTCGACGAGTCGAATAGAACCACTCCTGGCGTTTTTGGATCTGCTCATCCTCGCCCTGCTCCAAGTCGACGAGGCGCGAGACCTCGCGATCTACGGAGGGGGGTTCATCCTGCGCCATCAAGGAGGCACCCGGAACGCATAGGAAGGCGATGATACCGCACGAAAAAGCGCGAAGGAGACCACGAGAAAAGTTGAACGTTCGCATACCCATCTCCAGTTAGCCCCAAAGGCGCCAGCCCAGCTTGACGCCCTCTCCGCCCCGAACGCGCTGCGCGCAATTGCGGCGGCACAGCAGGTCGGGCAAGGCGAGAGTACCCCTGTCTCCAATATATGACCTGGAGACAACGCCCTAGATACGTTGAGCCGAGAATGAATGCAACAGATCGCTCCAAACAGCGCTTTCGCATTCGCAACGAGCGGGCGGAGCTACGCGGGAGGGCACACAAGACC
>CAYSMT010000565.1:0-2359 GCA_964432135.1 uncultured Acidobacteriota bacterium | reverse complement strand
ACGAGGAGGCGGTGGCCAAGGCGGTCGAGGAGGGCCGACTGGCCGGTGTCGCCTTCGACGTCTTCGCCACGGAGCCGCCGCCCGCGGATCACCCCCTGCTCCAGTTGCCCAACGTCGTGCTCTCGCCCCACCTCGGCGCGGCGACCACCGAGCTCAGTGGGCAGGTCTTCAAGCTCTTCCAGACGGGTGTCGTCCGGCATTATGCGGCTTGGCTGCTCGGTGGGGCGATCTTCATCATCTGGTACATGACGAAATAGGGGAACTGGCGATGCCTGGCTTGGAGTTGATCGATCTCAGGGCGATGATGCCGACGCTCTTCCCCGCGGTGTACGGCCTGCTTCTCCTGGTCTTCGTCCCCCTTCTCAAGCACGATCGCCGCTGGTTGTGGTACTTCGCTGTTGGAGGGATGTTCATCTCGGCCCTGGTTCCGGCGATGCTGCTCGTGCAGTGGGTCGCCGGCCTCGAATTCACCGAGACAGCGGCCGGCGTTCCCGGTCTGCCGATGCTGCATCTCGATCAGCTCGCTTTGTGGCTCGACATCATCTTCGCGCTCGCTGGCCTGATGGCTGTGCTTGTCGTGCCCGCATACTTCAGCAAGGCGAAGGCCTACCGCCCCGAGGTTTTTCCTTTGCTCTTTCTTGCGGTCTCCGGGATGACGATCATGGTCACGACGGAGAACTTAGTCATGATCTTCGTCGGGCTGGAGGTCTTCTCGATCTCGCTCTACGTGATGTGTGGCCTGGCCCGCGAGCGCATCGCCTCCGTAGAATCAGCGCTGAAATATTTCCTGCTGGGTGCTTTTTCATCGGCGTTCTTCGTTTACGGTATTGCGCTGGTCTACGGTGCGACGGGGCATATGGACCTGCCCGGGATTTCCGCAGCCGTCGGTGGTCTCGAAGCCCTGGTTTCGCTGCCGATGCTCCTCGCCGGTGGGGCGATGATTCTAGTGACCTTCGCTTTTAAGATCGGTGTCGTTCCGTTGCACTTCTGGGTACCGGATGTCTATCAGGGTGCGCCGACTCCCGTGACCGCCTTCATGGCGGCCGGGACGAAGGCCGCAGCGTTCGGTATCTTGTTGCGTATCCTACATTCGGGTTTTGGAAGCTCGGCGGAGGTCTCGGAGCGTTGGTTTGGTGCTCTGGCGCTACTTGCTGTGTTGACGATGCTGCTCGGCAACCTGCTTGCCCTCGTGCAGGACCGCGTGAAACGCCTTCTAGCCTACTCCAGCATCGCCCACGCCGGCTATCTGATCCTCGGCTTGATCGCTCCACTTGAGATCGGAGCCAAAAACGTCCTGTTCTATTTATTGGCCTACACCTTCATGACCGTGGGCGCCTTCGTCGTCATCTCCCTCTTCCAGACCGAAGATGGGGAAGATGCCGACCATCTGTCCCAGCTCGCTGGGTTGTGGAAGAGGCGACCATTGCTCTCGCTCGCACTGGGCGTATTCATGTTCTCGTTGATCGGGATTCCGCCGATGGGGGGGTTTACGGGCAAGTACATGATCTTCATGGCCGCGATTGAGTCCGGGCACATCGTGCTGGCCGCGATCATGGGTGTCGCAGCCTTGATCGGCGCGGCGTACTATCTCAAGGTGATCGTCGCGGTCTTCTTCCGCGATTCGGAGCGTGAGATGGTGAACCAGCTTGAGGTGCCTGGCGCAGCGGTGATCGCCCTGACGATCGCTGTTCTCGGCACTCTTATCCTGGGTCTTGCGCCCTCGCTGGTTCTGGCCCCGCTCTCCCAGGTGGGAACGGCGCTGCTCCCGTGAGTCTCGCCGATCGCATCGAGGAGCATTGGGTTGCGCTCGACCTCGCCGTGGATGACCAAGCCGCGCTCTTCACCTGGGTTGCTGAGCGCATGGCGGCGAGCGGCTTCATCTCCGATCCCGTCGCAGCGGCGGACAAGCTCCTCGAACGTGAGAAGATCGTCAGTACGGCGATTTGTCCCGGGGTCGCGGTGCCCCACGCGCGCTGCAACGATGCACGTGGTGTGGGCCTGTGTGTCGTTCGCCTGGCTCAGGGAATGGACTTCGGGGCCCGCGATGGCGAGCCTGTGCGTCTCGTCTTTGCGTTGCTCGGCCCCCCGGAGGCAACGGCTGAGCATGTCAAGGTGCTCGGAGAGATTGCGCGTCTGATTCGCGATCGCGCACGCCTCGGTGCATTGATGAAAGCCGCCTCTCCGGAGGAACTCGTCGAGGTTCTGCGCACCGCCTCCGCTTAGGGTTCGGGCTGTTTTCGGAAGGCGTTCGCTCTGAGGTTTGCGATCCCGTCGTAGCGCTCACTCGTCTTGTGAGGTGAGCCCTCAACGGTGCGCTTTTCGCGCTTTTCGCGTCCAGCTCCTGATCTGGCACGCCGAT
>CAYSMT010000564.1:0-2361 GCA_964432135.1 uncultured Acidobacteriota bacterium | reverse complement strand
TTTTGCCAGACGAGCTGCACAGGAGTCCAAACGACGTCTCGCAGATCGCTCGGGGCCTCGATCTGGATCGTCGCAATCTGCTCGAAGCTAACCCAATGGTAGCTTGCCCCCACGACGAGCTCGAGCACCGGCCCAAGACGACTATCCGCATCGGCGATCCATGCAAAAGGCGTCCCATCGATCTCACCGGCGCTCGTGGGAGCCTCCTCGAAGGCTTTGGCGCGCAACTCAGCCGCTCGGGATTCCTCTCCGCCAGCATCGAACTTGAGCGCCTCAATCAGATAGGCCATCCAGGCCCCTGGTTCGCCTAGGACCAGCGGCGAACGCCGACCTGCAAAAATCTCCTCCCGCAGCTTTTCGGCCCGGAGCAACTCCCGGCAAGCCTGGACCATCGGGAGACTTGCCACGTCGAGCTCACCGACGAGCTCGAGCTGGCGCAGGGCACGCTCCCACTGACCCAACACGCTCAGCAGCTGAAAGAGAAAGACCCGCAGGCCCGCATTCGCGGGATCCTCCCGCACTGCGTTCTGCAGCTCCACGAGGCTCTCATCCAGCTTACCTGCGCGCAGCATCTGCTCGGCCGTCATGTCCTCGCTCCCTCACCAGCACGGAAAAAACCGCACCAGCACCTTGGTTGCCCCGCGCTGCCCAAGACATCCCCCGCGCGCTCACGAAGCGAAGCTGCAACTGCGCAGATCGCACGCAAGGAAAACCTTCCGGGAAGCGCGCGCCGCACGCTCCCCGGAAAAGGCTTCTACAGAGCTGCTAGCCCGCTTCGGTGTTAGCCGCGATATCCCAGGCCATCGTGACCGCACCCCCATCGGGCGAGCCGTCTTCCTTCTGTGGTTGGTAGTCGAAAGCAACCTCTGCAAAGTTGAACGAAACGTTCTCCGTCAGCTGCTCTTCACCTGCTCCGCCGCCCGTTGTAAGCGAGGTAATGATGACCTTCTTCATCTTCAAGATGATGTACTCAAGCGGCTTTTCCCCGGCCTTGCGCACCGTGAGCACCGCCTCGGGGAACTGCTTACCCATGCAGCACATCTTCATCAGATTCGGGGAGGACTTATCGACGTACTTGGTGATGCTGATGTCATGAACGTTGACCTTCCCGGCACCACCGCCACCCCCCAGATGCATCGTACCGGTCTGATCCAATCCCCAGCTCCAGGCGAGGACGTCTATCTCGTCCTTGTGGGACTTGTCCTTCGACTCACCCTTCACATCGCCGATCTTGAGAAACATATCAACAGCCATCTCTCGCACTCCTTATATTTATTTATTGTCCCACGTATTTATTCTCACGCATCCCTGTTCCGACACAGCTCACAGGGAATGCGCAGCCATCCTCCTCAAGCCCCCTTCGCCGACGGCAGCTTAGATACCAATCGAAGAGAAACTGTGAGCCCTTCGAGCTGGTAATGCGGTCTCAAGTAGAACTTCGATGTGTAGTAACCAGGGTTCCCTTCGACCTCCTCCACTATGACCTCAGCAGCCGCGAGCGGTTTCTTCGCTTTGGTCTCTTCGCTGGAGTGTGCCGGATCTCCGTCAACGTACTGCAACACCCAGTTCTGCAACCAGCGCTGCATCTCGTCGCGCTCTTTGAAGGAACCCACCTTGTCGCGCACGATACACTTGAGGTAGTGCGCAAAGCGACAGCTCGCAAAAAGATAGGGCAGGCGCGCCGCCAGGTTGGCGTTGGCCGAAGCGTCGGGGTCCTCATACTCGGCCGGCTTCTGAAGGGACTGAGCGCCGATAAAAGCGGCGAAATCCGTGTTCTTCTTGTGGATCAACGGCATGAAGCCGTTCTTCGCCAACTCGGACTCGCGCCGATCGGAAATCGCGATCTCCGTCGGGCATTTCATATCGACACCACCATCGTCCGTTGGGAAAGTGTGGCAGGCCAAACCCTCAACAGCACCGCCCGACTCCACGCCACGGATCCGCGAACACCAGCCGTAGGCCTTGAAGGCCTGGTTGACATTCGCCGCCATGGCATAGGCCGAGTTCGCCCAAGCGTACTTGTTGTGATCGGCGCCCTCGGTGTCCTCCTCGAAGTCAAACTCGTCGACCGGCTCGGTTGCCGCGCCGTAGGGTAGCCGCGCCAGAAAACGCGGCATGGCGAGTCCGATATAACGTGCGTCCTCGGACTCACGCAACGAGCGCCACGAGGCGTACTCCGGGGTTTGGAAGATCTTTGTCAAGTCGCGCGGATTGCTCAGCTCTTGCCAGCTTTCCATCTGCATCACCGAGGGGGAAACACCGGCGAGGAAAGGTGCATGGGAGGCCGCCGAGATCTTAGCGATCTCGCCCAGCATCTCGACATCCTGGGGGCCATGGTCGAAGTAGTAATCCCCAACGAGG
>CAYSMT010000563.1:0-2365 GCA_964432135.1 uncultured Acidobacteriota bacterium | reverse complement strand
GTCCGGGGCATTGGCAGGGGCTGCGCGGACCTGGTAGCCGGGGTCGATGTACTTGACCGAGACCGGGATCTTCCGTTGGGTGAAGTAGGCCTCGATCTGGCCGCGCAGGTAGCGGCCGATATCGCCCAGTCGCTGATTGCCCGAGGCGTCATGGCCGCGCACGCCGCACTCCTGCGTGATGAAGCGTTGTCCGGCGCCTTCTGCAACGACGACGAGGGCATGGTGACGCGAGACGAGGCGACGGTGCAACGTCGCCAGAAAGCCCTGGGCGCCCTCAAGGTCGAAAGGCACCTCCGGGATGAGTACGAAGTTGGCCTCGCCCGAGGCCAATGCGGCCTCCGCGGCGATGAAGCCGGACTCGCGGCCCATCAGCCTCACGAGGCCGACGCCATTGTAGGCGCCCTGGGCCTCGGCGTGCGCCGCGTGGATGGCCTCGCGGGCGAGGGACACGGCGGTGCTGAAGCCGAAGGTCTCATCGACGTAGAGAATGTCGTTGTCGACGGTCTTGGGAATCCCAATCACGGCGACCTCGAGCTGGGCTTTGTCCACCGCTTCCACAATGGCCGAGACAGCCTTCTGCGTCCCATCACCACCGATCATGAACAAGAGCTGGATCGCCTCCCGGTCCAGAAAGGCCGCAATCTCGGAGCTATCCGGAGCACCCCGGGAGGATCCAAGGAAGGATCCCCCCTGGAGGTGGGCATTCTTGACGATCTCGGGTGTGAGCAGCCTTGGCGGCGCATCCCCTGCGACGAAGCCTCGCAAGCCGTAGCGCACGCCGAAGATCTCTCGCACGCCGTAGTGGTAGCTCAGTGTCAGCACGATCGAGCGTACGACGTCGTTGATCCCCGGGCAGAGACCCCCGGAGGTCACGATGGCGGCCCGTACGTCACTTGAGCGGAAGTAGGTCTTGGCCCGCGGGCCCGCTCGCTCGAGGGAGGGAACGCTCCCGTCGGGGCGGGCGCAGCGGTAGAAAGTCCGTGCGTCGATCTCGTAGAGGATTCGCGCCGCCTCGTCGACGAAGTCGGCCGTGCCATCGCCAGGAGTGTCACCGAGCGACATCGGCGAGGCATGGCGTGCTTCGCCGAGGCGGCGGATCGTAAAGTCGGGGCAAAACTCTGCGTCGGTCATGGATTTCCTCGCGGGGAAGGACAGGCACCTTCCCAGGGGGTCATGTCCGCACCGTCGCACGGAAAAGGCGGTGCACTCGTGCCGATTGTCTCGCAAAATCGACTGCGTGGGGTCGTTCGTGAGTCACTTCGTGGCGAGAGTAAGGGGAAATCCGGAGAGCTGTCCTGGACAGCATCGGATGATATCGGCGCCATCGCCCAGTGCCGCATGCGCCGAGCCGGGCGGGAAATCTGAGCCGAAGGAGCTTGCCAGTCCGGCGGAAGGCGTCCAGAATGGCGAGCTTTTGGGGCTTGGGTCATTCTGTGCCTGCCTCAGGATTCTGCTTCGGCCCGTAGCGCTTGGCCCGGGCGAAGCGGCGGGTTTCGTGGCGAGCGGTGTACATTGGGAGAGTCCCCATGGCGATCATGGCCTTGATAGCCCAGGTGGAAGGAGCGTCGTCATCCCCCTGGATGATGCAGCTCATTCCTATCGTCTTGATGTTCGGTGTCTTTTATTTCGTGCTCATCATGCCGGCGCGCAAGAGGCAAAAGGCACACCAGGCGATGATTGACGCGATTGGCGCGGGTGACAAGGTCATCACCAATGGCGGCCTTGTCGGTACGGTGAGCAAAGTCGAGGACAAGCAGATCAAGCTGCGGCTGGCGCCGGGGGTGGAGGTGACTCTCTTGCGCAGCCACATCGCGGGGAAGGCTCAGGAGGAGAAGTCGTGAGGACAATGAGTTGGCGGTTGGTTCTGATCGCCGTCGTGGTGGCCTGGGCGGCATGGAACGCCTGGCCTCGTCCCGAGGAAGGGCGCCCCTTCATGAACATGCGCCTCGGCCTCGACCTCAAGGGCGGCTCCCACCTCGTGATGAAGGTCATGACGGATGATGCGCTCAAGGCCCAAAGCGGTGTCGCCGTGACCCAGATGGTCGAAGCCCTGCGCAAGGAGGGCTATCCGGATGTCCGCGGTACGGCGACCGAAAAGCCTGGGCAGGTTTTGCTGACGCGACTCGAAGCCGAGCGTATCGGGGATGCCCAGACCTTCCTGGCCGATCTGTATGTGGACTGGACCTTCTCCCCCAGCGCCGACGGTCTTATCGCCGAGATGATTGCGCGAGCTCAGGAGGAGACCAAGGAAAAGGCCGTCAAGCAGGCGCTGAGCACGATCCAAAATCGCATCGACGAGTTCGGTGTGGCCGAGCCCAACATTCAGCGCATCCAGAGCAGCGAACGAATCCTCGTCGAGCTGCCG